>JASLIW010000095.1 GCA_030152865.1 Bacteroides sp. | reverse complement strand
CCAGCTTTTACCTCATATTCTAGGCCATGTATAGCTGATTTGATAATACCCCATGTTCTATCTTTTTGTGCACTGACTTGCTGTGTTGCAATAAGTAGCAAAAGCACAAAAGCTACTTTTGTATTTAATTTAATCATTTGTTTTCTACATTAATAGGTTCGCTAAGCAATTCTACATCATCAATAAGCAGTGTGCTACCCACAGCACCTTTAAAGTGTGCACCATCTTTACTAGAGGTAAACACAATGGCTAGCTTGTAGCGGTACTGATCGAGTTTTTCAGGGTTTATTTCTTTTCCTTCCAAGAGTTTAAAGGGTACCTCAAAGCTCACCCATTGATCTTTTGGTGTTTCGTTTACATTTTCAACACGAGCGATTGATACAATGTTAGGGTGGGTAAGCGAATTGCTTCCATTGAGGGTAAACTCATCGTCATCACTTTCGTAAAAGACAGCATAGATATCTCCTGAGTCTATTTCTCCTTCTATAACCTTGGAGTTTTTATCTATGAGCTTCTCTCCTGGTTTATACTTATAATATCCTTTGAGTGCTAAGGGTTGTTCGTTAAAAGGCAAGCCAAAGAGTGTTGTTGAAAGCGGATCTGTCATTGCATTAGCAGGGTCAAAGCTTCCAATAAATAAGTTTCCAGCTGCTATAGGTTTCTTTAGTATACCTGCCAATGATCCCGTCGATCTTGTGACTAGTTTGGCACACTCATTGGTATGGCCGTAGGGATATTTATAGGTGGGAAAGTCTTCGGGTTTGTCTTTAGGTACGGGTGCTGAAAGATAACCGCTGTTGCCACTTGCCCATTCCATTACTTCTATACCATCGATTCGCTCTACGAAGGTGTGAAACTGAGTACTTTTCTCAGATACTGTTTCGAAAGAGTACTTTTTCGGTATGTTTGTTTGTATGGCCGCTATAGAATACTTCTTGGTCCACTGACCATCTTCTGAGGTTACGGTATAAGTTATTGGTCTTGTGAAGTCCTGAGTTATCCCATCTTGTGGCTCGATAGATGCACCTGCTGTTAATTCAAAATAGGGAGTAATAGCCTGCATCTGCTCTGGTTCTTTAACCAGAAAGGTAACAGAGTATTTGCCTTTTGTGCTATTGTTGATGATTGGAGCAGTCTTTAAAATATGGGTTTCATCTATCTTACAAGATAGAATATCTGCTTCAGCATTAGGCGCCTCACTCTTTATACATGCACTAAGTAGTAGTGCTATGGCGAAAAAGAATAGTGATCGTTCTAGTTTCATTTGATTTGTTGGATTGATAAATAACTGAGCAAAGGTAGCTTTAGTTTCTATTTTTTAAGCAAATAAGCTGTTAAAAAACAGCTTACTAATACATTACAGCCTTTCAGTGCAATAAAAAACAACAACCTAATATTAAATATCAGAAGACTTACAGATTAATTTAATATATTTGTTAATAACTCAAAACAAACGAAAGATGGACGATAGAGAACGTAAGGGTATCATAGAGTTAATCCAGCAAGAAGTAGTTCCTGCAATTGGTTGTACCGAGCCTATAGCTGTAGCCTTGTGTGTAGCAAGAGCAAAGGAATTACTGGGTGCAATGCCAGACCAAATTGAGGTTTATCTCAGTGCTAACATGTTGAAGAACGCGATGGGGGTTGGGATTCCGAGTACAGATCAGATCGGACTCCCTATAGCTGTGGCACTGGGTGCTATTGTTGGCAAGTCTAAGTATGGTTTAGAGGTTCTTAAAGAGAGCACCCCTGAAGCTGTACACAAGGCCAATGAATTTGTTGATACCGCTGATATTTCTATTGAGTTAAAGAAGGGGAGTTGTGACAAACTCTTTATAGAGGTAAAGGTTTATGCTGGTGATGAGTATGCTGAGGCTGTAATAAGTGGAAGTCATACACATTTTACTTATTTAGCAAAGAATGGTGTGGCTCATTTGGATGAAAAATCTATATCGAAGGAGAGTGAGGTTACACAGCTAGACTTAAACCTTAAGAAGATTGTTGAGTTTGCAAGTTCAGAGCCTTATGAAAATATCCAGTTTATTTTGGAGTCTGCTCGCTTAAACAAGCAAGCCGCCAAAGCTGCTTTGAAGTCTGATTATGGACATGGTGTAGGTAAAATGCTAGCTATGCAATATAGGAGTGAAAATCCTGTAATAGGAAACAGTGTTTATGTGAAGGCGTTATCGGCCACTGCCGCAGCTACTGATGCACGCATGGCTGGTGCTATGGTGCAAGTGATGAGTAATTCGGGAAGTGGAAATCAAGGTATATCGGCAACTCTTCCTGTGGTGGTGTATGCAGAAGAAAATAGTAAAAGTGATGAGGAACTTGCCCGTGCCCTGATATTAAGCCACTTGACTGCTATTTATATTAAGCAGAGCTTGGGTCGTCTGTCGGCACTTTGTGGCTGTGTTGTAGCTGGCACCGGTGCGAGCTGCGGCATTACTTATTTGATGGGAGGAGCTTATAAAGAAATTAGTTTTGCTGTTCAAAATATGATCGCTAATATCACAGGCATGCTATGCGATGGAGCCAAACCAAGTTGCTCTTTAAAAGTAGCAACAGGTGTATCTACAGCTGTTCTATCAGCTTTATTGGCCATGGATGGTAAATGTGTTACTTCAGCGGAAGGTATCGTGGACGAAGATGTGGATCAAACGATTCAGAACTTAACTCGAATAGGTTCGAAAGGTATGCAAGAAACCGATCGGGTTGTGTTAGATATTATGACTGGGAAAAAGAAGGGATAACATAAAAGCATATTTTTTAATTAAAATTTATTATTGAGTAAAACTTATGTTATATTCGTGTTTATAGAAAATTACACCCAATAAAACAGTAAAACATTTATCTATGAAAACACGAATTAGGGCTACACGCATGTGTAGTTTATTATTAACAAGTCTTTGTTTAGTACTTTGGTCATCAGGCCAAGTAGTTCAAGCATCTGAATTGAATAGTCAGTTAGCTATTGAGCAGGTTAAACGAGAACTTAAGGGAAAAGTTATTGACGCTTATGGAGAGCCTTTGATCGGTGTAAATGTGACTATTAAGGGTTCTACACTTGGTACAATTACAGACTTTGATGGCAATTTTACTTTAGGAGTGGATGATGGAGATGTTATTGAGGTCTCCTATATAGGGTTTATAGCGCAATCTATTCCGTATAAAGGTCAATCAAACCTGAAAATCACTCTTAAGGAGGATACTCAGAAACTAGATGAAGTAATTGTTGTAGGTTATGGTACTCAGAAGAAGGTTAACCTAACAGGATCCGTTGCTAATGTAGATAGCAAGTTGATTGAAAGTCGGCCTATGACTTCTGTATCGGCAGGATTACAAGGTCTGTTACCGGGAGTTACAATTACTCAAAGAAGTGGACAGCCAGGAGCTGATGGTGGAACGATACGTGTACGTGGAACGGGTACCTTTAATAATGCTAATCCTATGGTCATTGTTGATGGAGTTGAAGGTGCTATGGATGATATTGACCCTAATGATATTCAATCTATTTCTGTGCTAAAAGATGCGGCCTCTTCTGCTATATATGGATCTAAGGCGGCAAATGGTGTTATTCTTATCACTACTAAAAGAGGTAAAGAAGGTAAAACTTCCATATCTTATTCTGGGAACTTTGGTTGGCAAGACATAACTGAGTTTCCTAAGTATGCCTCATCAGCAGAATATGCTATGTTGACAAATGAAGCTCTCGCTTATAATGGAAAAGATCCGCAGTTTACAGAAGAAGATATCCAATTGTTTAAAAATGGTTCTAGTCCTTTTACTCATCCTAACACTAACTGGCATGATTTACTATATACTGAGTCAGGCTTCCAACAGCAACATAATATTAGTTTAACTGGGGGAACTGAGCAAGTTCGTTACATGACTTCTATTGGTTATCAAGAGCAAGAGGGTATAATCAAACATGCAAATAAAGAGCAATATAACATTCGTATGAATGTGGATGCAAATCCCTTTGATAAGCTGGAAACTAATTTTTCTTTTGCTTACTCCAATAAAGCTACTAAGCATCCTATTAGTACATATGCTCCGAGTCTTTCTCAGATATTTAGGCAAGTAGCTATGATTTCACCTTGGGTACCCTATAAAAATGAGGATGGAACTTATGGTACTATTGGTGATGGTAACCCAATAGCTTGGATTGATCAAAATCAAGTTTCTAAAAGTAAATTCCACACATTGTCTGCGATCGCTTCTGCAAAATATTACATATTACCAGAGCTATCCCTGAAAGGACAGGCATCTTACCGCTTGAATGTAGATGATACAAATATGTTTAAGAAAGACATTCAATATAATAAAGAGCTTTATCATGGGCCAAATGAGATGTGGCAGACACATAATAATTCAGACCAGATTATGGGTGATATTATGTTGGAGTATAAGAAAAGCTTTAATGACCATAATCTTAATGTATTAGCAGGATTCCACTCAGAGTTATGGAAGTACAAATATACTAGAGCTTATAGAAAAAACTTCCCCAGCAATGATTTGACTGATATTAATGCAGGATCAGCTGAAGGGGCTAAGGCAGAAGGTTATACAAGAGAATTAGCAATGCTTTCATGGTTAGGTAGACTAAACTATGATTATAAAGGAAAATACTTGTTTGAAGCAAATATCCGCTATGATGGATCTTCGCGTTTTGCCTCAGGAAATAGATGGGGAGCGTTCCCGTCATTTTCTGCAGGTTGGAGAATCTCTGAAGAGGAGTTTTTTGAAGCAAGTAAAGATGTGATTGATAACTTGAAAGTTAGAGCTTCATGGGGGCAATTAGGGAATCAAAATATCACATACAATGGAAGCCAACAGTATTATCCTACTATTCCAACTTTAGGTCTAGGAGCAGATTATCCATTTGGTGGTAATTTACAATCGGGAGCCTATACTACTGATGCAAAGAATGCTAATTTAAAATGGGAAACCACTACTAGTTGGGGAGTTGGTGTTGATATGACTTTACTGAATAAAATTAATGTAACACTAGAGTATTACAATAAAGTAACTTCTGATATATTGATGGAGGTACCTACACCAGACACCTTTGCTTTAAATAAGTTTTTTGATAATATTGGTAAAGTAGAAAATCAAGGGGTTGAGCTAAGTTTATCTTATATTGACTCATTTGGAGACTTTAACTTTAACATTGGTGGTAACATAGCTTACAACAAGAATAAAATAAAAAGTCTAGGATCTGGAGTATACGAAATCATAAAAGGTAATAAAATCATGAGGGTTGGAGAAGCGCTCGATAGTTTTTATGGCTATAAGACTAGTGGCTTTTATCAATCATTAAATGACATAGAAGATTGGGCTAAATATAAAATTACTGGTCATAAAGTATTGCCTGGTGATTTGAAGTATGTAGATGTGAATGGTGACGGTATTATTGATGGAGAAGACCGTGTTGTTTTGAACTCGACAAATCCTAAATATACTTTTGGCTTTAATTTAGGAGGAGAGTTTAAAGGTTTTGACTTTATGATGTTCTTCCAAGGTGCTGCTGGAGTATCTGGCTATATGGATATGGAAGCTGTGGGATCTATAAATGGGGATGATGGTAAGCCTTCGACTATTTGGTTAGATAGATGGACTCCTGAAAATCCTACGGCCAAATACCCTAGAGTAACGGAGGGTGTCAATGGAGTAAGCATGCCATCTACAGTATCTGATTTTTGGCAGCAAGATGCCAAGTATCTAAGGTTGAAAAACCTACAAATTGGTTACTCATTACCTAAGAAATGGATTGCTAAAGTTAATCTCTCTAAGGTAAGGGTATATTATAGTGGTCAAAACTTAATGACTTTTACTAGTTTTTTGAAGGGGTGGGATCCTGAAGCACCAGCAGGCCGTGGTAACTATTATCCTCAAACTAAAGTTCATTCATTTGGTGTAAATGTAACTTTTTAAATCTAACCTAAGTAAGAAATAAAGATATGAAAAATATAATACTAGCATTACTCTGTGCTACAGTACTTGTAGGCTGTTCTGATTTCCTCAATAGAGGACCTGGAGATGAACTATCTCCCAATACTTTTTGGAAAACCGAAAAAGACGCTAAGGTTAACTTAGTAGGGTGCTATGCTAATTTTGAGAGTGGCTGGACACTTACCTATTTGGATTGTGCTTCTGATAACGCATACAATTTTCATAAGCATGAGGGTTATACTGTACTTGGTAATAGCTCTATGTCTGCAAGTGATCCAGGAGCAAACTGGTTTAATTTTGATGGAATTCATGCCTGTAATGAGTATTTGGAAAAACAAGACCAAGTAAACTTTACCACAGAAGGATTAAAAGAGCAGTATGAAGCAGAAGTGAGATCGATACGTGCCTATCTATATTTTATTCGCACACAACTTTATGGTGACTTCCCTTTATTTGTTAAAAACTTTACTACACCAGAAGAAGCAAAAGTTGAACGAACTGCAAAAGCAGAAGTGGATAAATTTATTGAAGCAGAATTAAAAGATGTGATAGATGTTTTACCTGATAAAAATGAATCAGGAAGGTTTAATAAGGCAGCAGCGCAAGCTTTACTCATGCGTTTTTATCTTTATAATAACCAATATGAAGCCGCACTTAAGGTGGCTCAGCGCATTAAGGGGTATAGTATGCCTAACTTGTCTTATGAAGAATCATTTCTACTAGAAAACATACATAACTCGGAGATGATATTGACAAGAGATTACGTAATGGATACTCAATCTTTTAACTTTACGGCTTTTCTTCCAAATAGCTTAGGAGGATGGTCGTCGGTAGTACCTACACAGTCTTTGGTTGATTCTTATGAGATGGCAGATGGTAAGACAATAGAGGAAGCCAAGAACCTGGGAGAATTTTATGAAGAAAATCCATATATTAATCGAGATCCTAGATTAAGAGCTTCAATAGTTTATCCTGGTCAAAACTACGAAGGTGCAATTTTTGATCCTCTTAACCCTAAGAGTTCAGACTATTATTCCAATGCCAATAATGCAACAAAGACGGGGTATAATTTTAAGAAATTCTATTCTAACTTAGAGCAATTTGGTCATGAATTTTGGAATACTGGTCAGTGCTTCCCTATATTTAGATATGCTGAAGTACTGTTAACTATTGCTGAGTGTAAGGTTGAGTTAAATCAACTTGACAATGATTTATATGAGGCTATGGATGCTGTGCGGCTACGCGCAGGGATGCCTAAAGTTGATCGAACAAAATATAATACTCAAGATTCATTACGAGATTTAGTGCGTAGAGAGCGTAGGGTTGAGTTTGCTATGGAGGGCCTTCGTCGATTTGATGTGATTCGTTGGGGTATAGGTGAGGATGTTATGAAAGGGCAGTTGATGTCTTGTCCTTATGGCGTTGTGAATCACAATGAAGTTGTAGATCCTACTACAGGAGATGTTAGTGTGACTTTAAATTTACCCGCAAAACTGATTGAAGATCGAATGTTTGAAAAGGGAAAGAGTGAGTTATTGCCGATTCCACAAACAAAGAGAGATAAAAATAAACTACTGAAGCAGAATCCAGGGTATTAGTACCTATATATGAAGCACTATGCAAAAAGAGTCAGTAAGAAATTTCTTACTGACTCTTTTGGTATGGTATTGCATTCATTTATTCGCTTAACAGCCACAACCGCAGCCACCGCTGCCACAGCCACAGTCGCCATCTTCAGAAGAGTCGCAACCACAACTGTCGCTACCACAGCCACAGCCTTCGCCTGC
Organism: Bacteroides sp.; assembly: GCA_030152865.1. Lineage (GTDB taxonomy): Bacteria > Bacteroidota > Bacteroidia > Bacteroidales > Bacteroidaceae > Bacteroides_E. Next base: position 31,918 of record JASLIW010000095.1, on the reverse strand, counting down.
ACCTGTAATCATGTTGATCATGCCTTGAATCTCATCATCTGTAGCAGGTCTGTTTTCAATAATAAAACCTTCAAACTGAATCTCGCTACCTGCTAGTGGGTGATTCATATCCATAACTACGACTTCATCTTTTACTTCAACAACAGTACCATTTAGTGTACGTCCTTCTGAGTCCATTAGCGGAACGATGTTGCCAGCAAAGATATGCTCATTATCGAAATGCCCATCTACTTCAAAGATATTTTTAGGAAGTTCAATGACATGTTCTTCGTTGTATTCTCCATAGCCCTCTTCTTTGCTTAGAGTTAGTGAGAATTCTTCTCCTTTAGCAAGGTTTTTCACCCCATTTTCGAATGCAGGTAATGTTGTACCCATTTCAGAGATAAATTGAAATGGACGATCGATTGTTGCCTCTTCAATCATCTCTTTTTCACCATCTTCGATTGCATAAAGCTTATATGCTACTGCAATATACTTGTTATCTGATATAGCCATTAAAATCTGTTTTTATAATTAAAAAATAATCGTACTTTTGATTTTATAAAGTAATGGGCAAAGATATGAATTTTTTCACTATAGCTCTTCATAAGCAGAGACTTAAATGGATTAATTATTTATAATTAGCAACAAGATCCAAAAGTAGTATCACTCTTTTTAAGGGTTTTGGTATAGATTGTAAATAAGTTCACTTTGTCATAAAGTAAATATAAAATATGACTGGTAAAATAAGTAATGTAGGTACATATAGTTATGTTGCAGAGCCTTTTCATGTGGACTTTTTAGGAAACTTGAGCCTAAGTGTTTTGGGCAATAATTTGCTAAATTGTGCTGAGTTTCACTCTACTCATAGGGGGTTTGGTATAGCAAAACTTAATGAAGATAATTATACCTGGGTACTGTCTAGGCTAGCTATAGAGTTAGAAGATTTGCCTCAGCAGTTTGAGGATTACACTATAGAAACATGGGTGGAGAATGTATATCGACTATTTACCGATCGCAACTACGCTCTTTTCAATAAAGACAAGAAATGTATAGGGTACGCACGCTCTATTTGGGCCATGATAAACTTCAATACCCGTAAGCCTGAAAACCTGATAGACCTGCATGGGGGAGATATTAGCTCTTATATCGTTGATAGACCTTGTCCGATAGATAAACCCAGTAGAATTAAGGTTTCATCATCGCAAGCAGTTTCTACTATCCAAGCAAAGTACACCGATATTGATATTAATGGACATGTAAATAGTGTACGTTATATCGATTATATTCTCAATTTGTTTACCCTAGATAAGTACAAATCTTATAGGATACAGCGATTTGAAATAGCTTATATCACAGAAAGTTATTTTGGAGATGAATTGAGCCTTTATATGGATGAGGTCAGTGAGACAGAGTGTCATGTAGAAATCAAAAGAAATGAAACCGATGTAGTGTGTCGATCCAAAATTATCTTTAGAGAAGTAAAGCCCTGAGCATAGTAGTACTTAAATTTGTGCTAATAAAAAAGGACTCAGTATACTGAGTCCTTTTTTATTGGATATGTTCTCTCGCTTAGATGGAAAGTTCTGCTAATACCTGTACAAGCTCTTCTTTAATAGGCTTGTCATTTTTGATTGCTTTTCGGAAGGGGACATAAACAACTTCATCGTTTTCAATGCCTATCATTACATTGTGATAGCCCTCCATTAAAGCATCGATAGCTGCTACCCCTAATCTACTTGCTAGAATACGGTCATTGGCACTAGGGCTACCTCCACGCTGCAAGTGTCCAAGTATGGTAACACGTACATCATATTGAGGATATTCATTCTTAACACGTTCTGCTAGGTGCATAGCTCCTCCAGTTAGTTCGCTTTCGGCTACTAGCACGATACTACTCGTTTTGGATTTTCTGAAGCCTCTACTGATAAGGGTTTCGAGTTGGTCATCCTTTGTGCTAAATTCTGGGATAATGGCTGCTTCAGCACCTGCTGCGATAGCTCCATTGAGTGCTAAAAAACCGGCATCGCGGCCCATAACCTCTACGAAGAATAGACGCTCATGTGATGAGGCTGTATCTCTAATTTTATCAACAGCTTCTAAGATTGTGTTTAGAGCTGTATCATACCCTATGGTGATGTCTGTCCCGTATAAGTCATTGTCTATCGTGCCGGGAAGTCCGACGCATGGGATGTTAAACTCCTGAGCAAAGATACGGGCACCACTTAGAGATCCATCGCCTCCGATGACTATCAGTGCATCTATTCCCTCTCTCTGTAAGTTGTCATAGGCTTGCTTACGTCCTTCTTCTGTTTTGAACTCAGCGCATCTAGCTGTCTTGAGGATAGTACCCCCAAGTTGAATGATGTTACTTACGTCTTCACTTTTGAATTCTTTAATTTCGCCAGTAACTAGACCTTTATACCCTCTGTATATACCTTTTACTTTAAGGCCTTTGTACACTGCAGCACGCGTAATTGCACGAATTGCTGCATTCATGCCTGGGGCATCGCCTCCAGATGTTAGTATCCCTATACACTGAATCGTTTTCATTCTGATTTATTACTTTTTAGAAGTTACTACAAAGATAGAAAAAAGGGATTTGTTTTTACATTTTTCCTTAAAATCAAGTTTCATTTTCAGTAAATAAAGTTAAAACCTGCCTATTTCTCGCTTTGAATGTAATTTAAAATTTCCTCCATCAGCCACTTAGGGGTAGATGTAGCTCCACAGATGCCAATAGACTCAGCCTTGTCGAGAAGTGACAAATCAATTTCATCTATTCCGTCTATGAAGTGTGTGTTGGGGTTAATCTGCTTGCATTCTCCAAATAGTATTTTTCCGTTTGAGCTTTTCTTTCCACTTACGAAAAATATCAAATCGTGTGTAGCTGCAAACTCTCTGATATTAGGTATTCGATTAGCTACTTGTCTACAGATCGTGTCAAAATACTTGAAAGTAGCAGTGGGGGAAATGTGATTTTTGATGTAGGCAACTATTTTTTGAAATTCATCCAGTGATTTGGTGGTTTGTGAGTATAACCTGATGTTTTTACTGAAATCTAATTTTTTAGCTTCTTCTAAACTTTCAATAACAATAGCCTCTCCCATGGTCTGCCCTACAAGCCCTAAAACTTCAGCATGTCCGTTTTTCCCGTAAATAACAATTTGCTTATTACTTTGATCTTGCTCATTAAACTCTTTGTTTATTTTCTTTTGGAGTCTTAATACGACAGGGCAGGTAGCATCAATAATGGTTATGTTGTTTTGTTTTGCTATCTCATAAGTACGTGGGGGTTCACCATGAGCCCGAAGGAGTACTGTTTCGTTTTGAAGCGTTTCAAACTGTTCATGGTTTATTGTAATCAATCCCATTTTACGTAGTCGCTCTACTTCTTTACTATTGTGAACAATATCTCCTAAACAATAAAGCTTATTCCCTTCTGCTAGTACTTGTTCTGCTTTAGTTATGGCAGTAACCACCCCAAAGCAAAATCCTGAACCTTTATCTATTTCTATATTAGCCATAATTATAGGTTTTGAATGGTTTGGTGGAATTTTGTGAGCAACCATTTCTTTTGTTCGGGAATACTCAGCTCGCTGTTGTCTAAGACCCATGCGTCTTCTGCTTGACGGAGTGGACTTACTGATCTAGTCTGGTCAATATGATCACGCTCTTTGATGTTTTGAAGTATTTCTTCAAAATTTGCTTGCCCTGTTTTTGCTAGCATTTCATCGTATCGGCGTTTGGCACGGACTTGTGCAGAGGCTGTAACAAATATTTTTAATTCAGCTTCAGGAAACACGGTTGTTCCTATATCTCTTCCATCCATGACGATACCTTTCGATTTTCCCATGGCTTGCTGCTGCTTGACAAGTTCTTCTCGGACAAAATCTAAGGCTGCAATTGGACTTACGCGCTGCGATACCTCCATAGAGCGAATATCTTGCTCCACGTTTTGACCATTAAGGTGAGTTTCTGGAAGTTTAGTTAATGTGTTTACTTTGAACTCAATGTTGAGCTGAGGGAGTAGATTTTTTAATTCCTCTGTATTGATATGGTTGTGGATATCGAATAATTGATGTTGGAGAGCGAATAGAGTAGTTGCTCTATACATGGCTCCACTATCTATATATATATATCCTATTTCTTTGGCTAAATCCTTGGCCATTGTGCTTTTCCCACAAGAAGAAAAGCCATCTATGGCAATTACTATCTTTTTCATAACTTGTTCTTTATCCATATTAGAAAGCCATGAGCTGTTTGGCCCTGCTCTTTTTATTCTTCACTTCAAAGATACGATATTATTTTAGTGTATAAAGCTTGTATTCATTCTAAATAACAAGGAGTAGAAGTCTACCCCTTGTTAAATAATGTAAATTATTAAACCTTTTAAGGAGAATATATGAGTTAATACCTACATATAATTGAATAAATCATATATTTGTCAATAATGAAATGACACATTTTATTAATCAAACATATTATGGAAGTAAAAAAATCCCCCAAAGCGGACTTAGAGCCTGGTAAGTCAACATGGCTCCTTCTTGGTTATGTTATTGTTCTTGCCTTCATGTTTGTGGCCTTTGAGTGGTCCAATCGTGATATCAAGATTGATACAAGCCAAGTGGTACAAGACATCGAATTTGAGGAGGATATTATGCCTATTACAGAACAGGATAATACCCCTCCACCACCACCTCCACCACCAGAGGAGGTTCCTCAGGCAGTGACAGAAATTCTAAACGTTGTAGATGACGACGAGGATATTGAAGAAGTGGAAATTCAATCTGTTGAGGATACAGGGCAGAAAGTAGAAATTAAACAGTTTACTGGTCCTAAAGTTATTAAGAAGGAAGAGCCTAAAGAAGAAGAGATTTTTACCATTGTAGAAGAGATGCCAGAGTTCCCAGGAGGTATGGCAGAACTAATGAAGTACTTAGGTAAGAATATCAAGTATCCTACAATAGCTCAAGAAAATGGTATTCAGGGTCGTGTAGTTGTGGCTTTTGTTGTTAATAGAGACGGGTCTATTGTTGATCCTGAAGTAATGCGAGGAGTGGATCCATCGCTTGATAAAGAAGCGATTCGTGTGATAACCTCAATGCCTAAATGGAAACCCGGTAAACAACGTGGACAATCTGTGCGTGTTAAGTATACAGTGCCTGTTACGTTTAGATTGAAATAAAAATTACATCATATCATAAAAAGGCTGCATATGCAGCCTTTTTTAATTAGCTAGACAATGAAAACAGTCTCAGACTTAAAATTACTGATCAATAATTATATTAAAACCCTCGATAATAAAAGTGAGCCAAGAAACCTATATGAACCCATTCATTATGTGCTCAAGGTTGGGGGTAAAAGAATTCGTCCGATACTAATGCTTTTGGCTTACCAAATGTATAAAGATAGTGTAGAAAAGATCTTACCTATCGCTTCAGCAGTAGAGGTGTATCATAATTTTACATTACTACATGATGATTTGATGGACAAATCAGACCTAAGGCGTAATAAGCCCACAGTGCATAATGTGTGGAATGCAAATACGGCTATTCTGTCGGGTGATGCAATGTTAATACTTTCTTATCATTTGATAGCTCAAGCCCCTGAGGATAAGCTTGCTGCTGTTCTTAATGAATTCAATAAAATGACCTTGGAAATCTGTGAGGGTCAACAGTATGATATTGAATTTGAAACACAGTCTGATGTAAAGGCAGAATCTTATCTTCATATGATTAGTCTCAAGACTGCAGCTTTGTTAGCTAGTAGTATGAAGATAGGTGCTATACTAGCGGGAGCTTCAGATGAGGATATTAATCACATATACGATTTTGGATTAAATGTAGGTTTGGCTTTTCAGTTGCAGGATGACTACCTAGATGTTTACGGAGACACAAAAGTGTTTGGTAAAGAGACAGGAGATGATATTGTAAGTAATAAAAAAACATACATGCTGATCCAGGCTATTCATAAAGCAGAGGGTGAGACAAAGCGTGAACTCTTAGCTTGGGTAGATGCGGATTCTTTTGATAAAGAAGAGAAGATTAAGCGTGTAAAAGCTATTTATAATGAGTTAGGGATAGATAAGATTTGTCGTTCTAAGATGGAATCTTACTATGCCAAAGCACTTGAATCATTGTCTTTAGTATCGGCTTCGAGCGATCGTAAATCCTTACTAATAGATTTGGCTGGGGATTTAATGAATAGAAATATTTGATAAGTTTGAAGCAAAAAGTGTAAATTAGTGCAACTATGGAATTTATAGACTCTCATGCTCACCTTTACTTAGAAGACTTTGCAGATGACTTGGATCAAGTAGTAAAACGTGCCCAAGAAGTAGGTGTCTCACAAGTACTCTTGCCAAATATTGATTGTAGTACTCTTCCGAGCCTTATCCATACAAGCCAAAGTTATCCTTTGTTCTTTAAGCCAATGATCGGGTTACACCCGACTTCTGTTGGAGAAGACTTTGCTCAGGAACTAGCTCATTTAGAGTTAGAACTGGCAAAACCCTCAGTCGATTATATTGCTATAGGAGAGATTGGATTAGATTTGTATTGGGATAAAACCTACAAGGAGCAACAAGTGGAGGCATTCAAAACTCAGTTGCGCTGGTCTATCAAGTATAAGTTACCTGTTGTTATTCATTCTAGAGAGGCTTATGGTTTGTTGGAGTCTATTTTATCCGATCAAGAGTTTAAACAGGCTTATGGTGTTATTCATAGCTTTACAGGTTCGGAGTCAGATCTAGATTTGTTCTTGCCATTAGATAAGTGGTATATTGGAATTAATGGTATTGTTACGTTTAAAAACTCTCAATTATCCACTTATCTAAAAAAAATACCCATAGATAGGTTGCTAATTGAAACAGATTCCCCATATTTAACACCTGAACCTTATAGAGGGAGGAGAAATGAGAGTAAATATCTCCTATACACGCTACAAAAACTGGCAGAAATCTACCAGATAAGTCCTACTGAGATGGCTCAGTATACAAAAAAGAACACTTTAAAGCTTTTTCGGATTTAGTAATAACTTATAAAGCTTTTAAAGTTTATTAATTTCTGAAAAGCTCGCTGTAGAATGTGGCATAATAATAGGGAGATGATAAAAAAAAAGAATACATTTGTATCTAAATAGGCTATAAGCTCTAATTTTACATTGCTGTAGTTGATACTATGAACAAGCTTTAAGAAATAAGGAGAGGTGCTCGAGTGGCTGAAGAGGCACGCCTGGAACGCGTGTATACACCGAAAGTGTATCGTGGGTTCGAATCCCACTCTCTCCGCGATTGAATAACTAAATTAAATCAACAAAAAGTAAATATTAAATTAATTAATTAATCTTAAAAATTAGACACACAATGAAAAAGTTATTTGCAATTGTTGCTGTTATGGGAGCTATCACGTTTGGCTCATCACAGCTAGTAAAAGCACAAGATGCACCAGCTGAGGAAGCTAGAACAGAGCAAGTAAGTGAAGTACCTGTAGTAGAGGGTAGCCTTCACAAGGAAGTGAAAACTAAATTTATCGAAGGTGACGCATTCTTTATGAGTTTGGTTGCTATCGTATTAGTTATTGGTCTTGCATTCTGTATTGAGAGAATCATTTACCTAAGCTTAGCCGAAATCAATACAAAGAAATTTGTTGAAGCTATCGAAGCTGCATTAGCAAAAGGTGATGTTGAAGAAGCTAAGAATATAGCTAGAGATACAAGAGGTCCAGTTGCTTCTATTTACTACCAAGGTCTTATGAGAATTGACCAAGGTCTAGATGTAGTAGAGAAATCTATTGTATCTTACGGTGGTGTTCAAGCTGGTTACCTAGAAAAAGGATGTTCATGGATTACACTATTTATCGCTATGGCTCCATCATTAGGTTTCTTAGGAACAGTACTTGGTATGGTTGCTGCGTTTGATAAAATTCAACAAGTAGGTGATATTTCTCCAACTGTAGTTGCAGGTGGTATGAAAGTTGCTTTGATTACAACTATTTTTGGTTTGATTGTAGCTCTAGTGCTTCAAGTATTCTACAACTACATTCTTGCTAAAATCGAATCTCTAACAAGTGAAATGGAAGATAATTCTGTTACATTGCTAGATATGATTCTTAAATATAACTTGAAATACAAAAACTAATAAACAATGAAATTATCATATAAAATATCATATTATATCTTATATGCATTGTTTGCCGTAATTCTGGTTGTATTGGGATTATTCTATTTCGGTGGTGAAATGGATCCAGCTGATGCATTAGTCCCAGAATTATCAAACCCTGTATATACAGATGCTTTGCTCTATTTAATATATGGAGTGCTTGGAGCCACAGTAGCTGCTACTGTTTTGGCCTTTGTATTCCAATTTGGAGCTGCACTAAAAGATAATCCTAAAAAAGCGATAAGCTCACTCCTAGGAGTATTCTTATTAGCTATAGTCTTAGTTGTTGCATGGGTAATGGGTAGTGACGTGAAGTTAGACATGCCTGGCTATGAAGGTACAGATAATGAACCTTTCTGGTTAAAGCTAACAGATATGTTTTTATACTCAATTTACTTCTTATTAATTGCTACTATTGCATCTATGATAGGTAGTAGTATTAAAAGAAGATTCTCGTAACTTTTACGAATTACTTAAAATTTAACAACTATGGCAAAAGGAAAAAGATCAGTACCTGAGATTAACTCAAGTTCGACGGCAGATATCGCGTTCCTATTGCTGATTTTCTTCTTAGTTACTACATCTATGGATACGGATATGGGTCTAGCAAGACAGCTACCTCCTATGCCAGATGAGGATCAAATTCAAAATGATGATACTAAGATTAAGGAGAGAAATATTCTTTTAATCATGATTAATAGAAATAACGAGCTGATGTGTAATGGTGAAGTTATTCCTATTTCTAACTTGAGAGAACGTGCAAAGGAATTTATAGCGAACCCTTATGATGACGCAGATAAGCCAGAAAGACATGCGGTAGATATACCCTACTTTGGCTCTCAAATGATTACTAAAAATCATGTTATCTCTGTTCAAAATGACGGTGATACATCATATAAGGTTTACTTTGAAGTTCAAAATGAACTTGTTGCTGCTTATAATGAGCTAAGAGATGAGATCTCAAAAAGCAAATGGAACAAGAGCTATGCAGCTTTAACTCCTGATCAGCAAAAAGCTGTCAGAGAGATTTATCCTCAAAAGATTTCGGAAGCTGTACCTAAAACATATGGAGGAAAGAAATAATGGGAAAATTTAATAAGACCGGAAAAAGGGGTATGCCAACGCTGAATACCTCTTCTCTACCTGACTTGATTTTTACACTACTTTTCTTCTTCATGATTGTTACTACAATGCGTGAAGTAACTTTAAAGGTTCAGTTTAAAGTTCCACAAGGTACAGAGCTAGAGAAATTAGAGAAAAAGTCTTTGGTAACCTTTATTTATGTAGGTCCTCCAGTAGATAAGAAAATCGGTACTGCTAGCCGTGTTCAGATTAATGACGCTTTTGCAACAAACGAAGGAGATATTCGTGAATTTGTTACTCAGGAGCGTGCAGGCATGGCGGAGGAAGATAAACCTCTGATGCGAGTTTCTTTAAAAATGGATGGTGATACTAAAATGGGTATTATCTCAGACGTTAAAACTGAATTAAGACAAGCTTCAGCATTGAAGATTACTTATTCAGCAGCAAAAAGAGAGTAATATACTCGATATATAAATGTAAAAAGGAGAAGCAAAATCGCTTCTCCTTTTTTGTGCTCTGAGGTTCTAGTTAGGATTATTATATAAACAATAATAGTACTTTATTGGCCAATATTAGAGTCCTGTTAAATATAATTGTAAGTCAAAAGGCTGTATGTAAAACAAAGACTCAGCGGAGTCGTATATATTTGGATTTATCAATTCATAAATTTAAATATTCTATACTATGAGAAAGACAGTGTACAATTTGACTTTATTGATGTTGCTAGCAATCGGCTTTATAGCTTGCTCCTCAGACAACATAGCTAGTGAAGATGATACTCAAACTCCCGATGTACCAGAAGAACCTTCGGATAATGGCTCTTTTGATCTAAATACCCATATCACGGCTCAGGGAGTACACACCAAGGTATTTACCTTACTCGATTTAGCTAATCCAAAGCTACTAAGTGTTAAAGAGGCTGTAGCTGCTGAGAGATTTGATGATGCGGCTCAACATCTATTGGAGTACTATAGGAACAGGGAAGCTTTTGTTCATCCTGACTTGGACTATGCTCAAATAAAAGTGTCAGACGAAGATCAACTATGGGCAGATAATGGTTTAAAGCATATCTTCCAGTCTGTCAAAGGACACGAGCCGATCTGCTATGATGAGCTAAACAATGAAACAGCTGAGCTTGAGATTGATTGGACAAAATGGCCCAAGAAGGATAAGGAAATAAGATATCAGTTGCATAGAATGTATTGGTGGGAGTCTATGGCTAAAGTTTATCACACTAGTCAGGATGAATCTTATGCCCAAGAATGGGTATTCCAATACCGAGACTGGACAGCAAAAAATCCGCTCTATTCAGAAGAAGACTTAGCTAAGGTTTCGGCTAAAGAGCGAGAGAATTTCGGTTTTGCTTGGCGTCCACTAGAGGTTAGTGAGCGTATAGAGGGACAAATCAATTTATTTCAACTATTTCTAAATTCTGAGCATTTTACTCCAGCTTTTCTATCCGAGTTTTTGATCTCTTATGCCAATCATGTAGCGTATTTAATGAAAAACTTTACCGAAGAAGGTAATCACCGTTTATTCCAAGCCCAGCGTGCCCTGTTTGCAGGTTTATGCTTTAATGAGCTAAAACAGGCCCAAAAATGGCAGGAAGCAGGAATACAAATCTTAAATAAAGAAATAGAGACACAGGTATATAGTGATGGAGGACATTATGAAATGGATTTAGGCTATCACGTTGCCTCCATAAATATCTTCTATAAAGCCCTGCAAGTGGCTCAACTAAATGGACGTGATGCTGCGTTTCCTGAGTTTTATAAGAGTCAAATGCGCAAAATGATAGAAGTTACCTACAATACTAACTTTGTTGATAATGGAAGAAGTCCCTTGTTTAGTGATACACGTGCTGGTTCTAAGCGTGTAACACTTCGAAACTATGCCAATTGGTTATCTGTGTATCCTACCGATGAAGTTCTTCGATTCTTCGCAACAGAGGGTAAGGAGGGTACTCAGCCTGATTACCTATCCAAATCCTTTCCTAATTCTGGCTATTATGTTTTTAGAAATAATTGGGGAGAGCGGGCGATGACTCAAATGGTTATTAAGAATGGTCCTGAGGCTGGCTGGCATAATCAACCAGATAATGGAACTTTCGAATTAAAAGTAAAAGGTCGTAACTTCTTTCCGGATAGTGGCGCATACTCCTATGGAGGGGGTACAGCAGAGAATAAAGAACGTGCTTGGTTCCGTCAGACCAAGGTACACAATACACTGACTTTAGATGGTAAGAATAGTGGTTTTGGTGCACGCTTGATTGATTGGCATGAGAACTCAGATAGTGATCAATATGAATATGTATGCTTTGAAAATAAGAGCTATCCTAACCTCACTCACAAAAGAACGATTTACTTTGTCGAAAAGTCACTCTTTATTATTGTGGATGAAGCAATAGGACTTGCTGAGGGTGATGTGGCTATTCATTATAACTTTTTGGAAAAGAGCAGGGAACCAGGATCAGGTAAAGGTGCTACTGCAGCACTTGATGAGCTACTGGCTATATATACTACATTTGGAGATGGTAATGACTTGGCATTGCGCACCTTTGCACCAGAAGGCACAAAATTGTTAGCTCAAGAAGGACGTGTATCTTATGACTACAATCACTACTATGAGCGTGACGCCTATGCTTTTGTATATCCGAAGAAGAAAGAAGAATCAGTGGTGCGTTTTGTAAGCGTTTTAATTCCTACTAAGAATGCTGAGAACTTTGCGAAAAAGATTAACTGGAAAAATAAAGACGAGAAGGATATGAAGGAAATTCACATCAGTAGAGGAAGTAAAAACTATATTGTCCCCTTAGTCAATTAGCTAATTAGGAGCAGAGACTTAAAGAGGTCTACTAAAGTTTATACAGATGTGAGTATGTTTAGGTTTGATGGTAAAGGCAGGATTTCCTGCCTTTACTCTTATAGATTTGTGATCTCAAGTAGCCGTATATATGCATATAGGGCAGTATATGAGGAAATTAAGACATAATTACAATTCTATTCAACAAAATTAATACTCTTCAACACATCTAACTCTTTAAGGAAAACAGATTTGAAAGCTAAGTACAAGACAAATTATTACTATTGTAATGGCAGATCATACCTAACAAAAAAAATAACAAGCATGAAGAAATACCTCTTACTCTGTATGACTATCCTGTACATACCTTTAATCTATGCACAGGATAATGTTAATACCAAAGCATTTGAATTACTAGATCTTAGTCAGCCAGGCTTAGCTTACGTTAAGAAAGCGTATGACAAAGGCAAGTATGAGAGAGCTGCTAAAGAACTTCTTAAGTATTATCGGACACGGACAAGTTTTAATCACCCTGATCTTGATTTGAACAAGCTGCAATTATCAGAAAAGGAGCAAAAATGGGCAGATGATGGACTTGAGCATGTGTTTTTTGCCCATAAGGGATATCAACCATCTTACTTTTATGGAGAAGATATTGACTGGACATATTGGCCCATAAAAGATAATGAATTGCGATGGCAGTTGCATCGCACCAAGTGGTGGCAGCCCATGGGTAAGGCCTATTACTTGAGTAAAGATGAAAAGTATGCCAAAGAATGGACATTTCAATACCTGGATTGGATTAGAAAGAACCCCTTAGAGGAGTATACTAATCGTCAACAAGTAGGGGCTGATGTAGAAAGTCTACCTAATTCAGCTTTTGCTTGGAGACCCTTAGAAGTAAGTCATCGACTGCAAGATCAGATTGAGCAATTCATTCTATTTAATGGCTCTAAGCATTTTACACCTGCTTTTTTGACTCACTTCCTAGTGAACTATGAACAGCATGCACAACACATACTAGCCAATTATTCCGAAAAAGGCAATCACCTTCTATTTGAAGCTCAGCGTATTTTTTATGCAGGAACTTGTTTCCATGAATTCAAAGATGCTAGTAAGTGGAGAGCAAGTGGAATAGCCATATTAAATGATGAAATAGAGGAGCAAGTATATCCTGATGGAGGACAGTTTGAGCTCGATCTAGGTTATCATTTGGCAGCCATCAATATTTTTGCCAAAGCCCTACGTATGGCTCAAGCTAATGGCTTTGGACAAGAGTTTCCCTCAAGTTATGCACAGACTATTCATGCCATGATAGAAGTAGTAGAAAATACTTATTTTCCTGACTATACTAATCCTTTATTTAGTGATGCTAAGATGGGCAATCCTCAATCCTTAGTAGCAAACTATAAAAGTTGGCAGCAGTTATTTCCAAATGATGAGATCATCCGTTATTTTGCAAGTGAGCATAAAGAGGGAGAAGCCCCAAACTACTTGTCAAAACCATTCAAGGATTCCGGGTTTTATGTACTGCGGAATGGTTGGTCTGTGCATTCAACACAAATGGTAATGAAAGCTGGGCCCGCTGCTTTTTGGCATAATCAGCCCGACAATGGAACCTTTGAGCTTTATGTCGATGGACGCAACTTTTTTCCTGATAGCGGCAGTTATGTATATGGTGGAAGTGATGAAGTTTTGAAGCAGCGTGCTTGGTTCCGTCAGACCAAAGTACATAATACACTAACTCTAAATAATCTAGATATAGACAGTAATAGCACTTGTCTTTACTGGAACACATCACCCAAGCTTGATGTAGTTGTAGTAGAAAACAATAGTTACTCTCAATTAAGTCATAGACGCACAGTTTATTTTGTAGATCAATCGTTTTATGTAATCTTAGATGAAGCTATTGGTGACGCCACGGGTAGTGTTGCAATTCACTACAACCTTTGTGAGGGCAATTTCCAATGTGACTTAGATACGAAGCGTATCCAGTCCAACTTTGATGATGCTAACAACCTTATTCTGCAGGTCTTTGCCCCCAATAAGTTCGAAATGAAGGAACAAGAAGGCTGGGTTTCCTATGCTTATCGTCAAAAGTCTGCTCGACCAGCTTTTGAGTTTTCTCAGTCAAAAAAAGATGGTTCTAGCGTTCAGTTTGTTACTGTAATTATCCCTACGCATAATAAAGGAAATATAGATAAAATAGAAGCTAGTCTGGTTGATGATGGAATAGAAATCCAACTAGATGATGAAACCTTTCACTTAAACTATCCATTAGAAAAATGACACATAAAAGAAAAATTTTATCTCTATTGGCAGGGGGAGTAGGCTTGATACAAGCGTCTCCTATTTATGCTCACCAAGTTGATAAAAAAGAAGAGCAACCGAATATTATATTAATAATGACCGATCAGCATACAGCTGATGCGCTTAGCTGTGCTGGAAACCCATATGTTTCAACGCCAGGAATAGATCAGTTAGCTGCGGATGGGATACGTTTTACACGCTCTTATGTTAGCTATCCTCTAAGTGGTCCTTCTAGAGCGAGTATGATTACGGGAAAAATGCCAGCACAACTTGGTGTGCGAGACAATGCTGATGGCGATATTAGTGCTCAAGAACTAGCCAACTCCATGGGAAATGTAGCCCGTAATGCAGGCTATGAATGTTTATATGCAGGTAAATGGCATGCACCCATTGAGATAGATCTCCCAGCCGAAGGCACTGGTTTTACAAAGGTTTGTGGTATGGACGATCGCGTTCTTGTTGAGAAGAGCAAACCGTTTTTAGAGAAAAAGTATGATAAACCTTTATTTTATGTCGCTTCATTTCTAAATCCACATGAAACCTGTGAATTTGCGCGCGAAGAAGCATTGCACTATGGAAAGCTTGATGTAGATAATGCAAAGGATCTTTATCCTCCCCTTCCTAAAAATGCTGCTATACCGGCTTACTACCCAGAAGCAATAGAGCTTCACCGTGAGTTTGTTCCACGCTCATACCCAACACGAAGCTATACAGATGACGATTGGCGTCGTTATATTTATGCTTACTATCGTTTAGTAGAACGTGTAGATCAAGAGATTGTCAAATTAATTGATTTACTCAAAGCAAACCACCTTTATGATTCAAGCCTAATTCTATTTGTGAGTGATCACGGCGATGGTGTAGGTGCTCAACGAGCTAATCAAAAACGTGTACTGCAAGAGGAAATAATAAGAGTTCCTTTTATTGTTAAGCCTCCACATAGCCAGTTTAAGGGTGAGCTCAATACAACAGCTTTAATCAGTACGTGTTTAGATATTTATCAAACAGTAGCCGACTATACAGGTGTAGGCGAGATTAAAGAAGAACGATATGGCAAAAGTATTCGTCCTTTACTTGAGAAAAAAACCACCACTCACCATGATGCAGTTTTTATTGAAACCTTCTTAGATGGGATCAATACAAGGGGGTGGGCAGTTATTACTCCAGAATATAAGTATGCAGCCTATCGTCAGTTTAAGAATAGGGAGCAGCTCTTTAACTTAGCTGAAGACCCTTTAGAACTACAGAATCTAGCACCCGTACAAAGTTATGAGACAATAAAGGAAGAACTTAAGTTGAAGCTTTATGATTGGGGTGTTAAGACCAATGATAAGTTTTTAAAACGTTCTATGTCACAATGTGATGAATACAAACACTAAATCCATATACCAAAGATGAAAAAGATTTTAAACTACCTACCTCTTATTCCGCTAACACTAACAGCTTGTGGTGATAAACAGCTAGAGGAAGTAAAACAACCAAACATTCTGTTTATCATGACAGACGATCATACCACACAAGCCATTAGTGCTTATGGTAGTGAATTAACAACAACACCTAATATTGATCGAATAGCAGAAGAAGGAGCTCGCTTTGACAATTGTTTTGTTACCAATGCCTTGTCAGGTCCTTCGCGTGCTTGTATTCTTACAGGTAAGTTTGGACACATCAATGGTTTTACAGACAACTCTCAAGTTTTTGATGGCAGTCAACAGACTTTTCCTAAGTTGCTTAGAGCGCATGGCTACCAAACAGCAATAGTAGGAAAGTGGCACCTTATATCTGAACCTCAAGGGTTTGATTTCTACTCTATATTGACAGGTCAGCACGAACAAGGAGACTATTATAACCCAGACTTTCTGGAAAATGGTAAAGATATAGTAGAGCAGGGATATGTAACAGATATCATTACAGATAAAGCGCTACATTACTTAAAGGAGGGTAGAGATAAGAATAAACCATTTGCCATGATGGTCCATCATAAGGCTCCACATCGCAATTGGATGCCAGCTGAGCGACATTTGGGACACTTTAATGAACGAGTTTTTCCAGAGCCACATAACTTTTTCGATGATTTTAAAACTCGCAGTCGTGCACCAAAGGAGCAGGATATGTCTATTGCTCACACCTTAACAGATCATTGGGACTTAAAATTGGCTACTGCAGAGGAGTTAGCTAGCCCTGACTTTCCAGATAAGCGTTTTCAAGAAGTGTATAACCGTATGCCAGAATCTACCAAGCAGCGTTGGCATGAGGTCTATGCTGGAAGAATTGAAACCTTCCGTAATGGAAACCTAAGTGCTGAAGATCTAGTCCGTGAGAAGTATCAAGCTTATATGCGTGATTATTTAGCTACTACACTTGCTGTAGATGAGGGAATTGGACGCTTGCTAGATTATCTTGAGGAAACAGGAGAGTTAGACAATACATTAATTGTTTACACCTCAGATCAGGGATTCTTTTTAGGTGAGCACGGCTTTTTTGATAAAAGATTTATGTACGAAGAGTGTCAACGTATGCCTTTAGTTATTCGCTATCCTAAGTTAATAGAGGCAGGAACTAAAGCCGATGCTTTTGTAATGAATGTGGATTTTGCAGCTACTTTCTTAGAACTAGCAGGAGTAACTGTGCCTACCGATATCCAAGGAACTTCTTTTATACCTGTGCTTAAAAACAAGGGTAAAGCTCCTGAAGGTTGGAGAGACGCGGTGTACTATCACTATTTTGAATACCCAGCAGAGCATAGTGTCAAGCGTCACTATGGCGTGCGTACCGATCGTTATAAGCTGATTCATTTTTACAACGACATAGATGAGTGGGAGATGTATGATTTGGAAGAAGATCCCTACGAAATGAACAACATCTATGCTGATCCAGCAAAAGAGGATATACGTCATATGCTTGAAACTCGCCTGACCGAACTGCGAGTTCAGTATCAAGACAGCATTCAATAATTAACAACCGAAAATCAAAAGAAAAACAATGGATAGAAGAAAATTTTTTAAGAAGTCTGGAGTAGTGCTTTCAGGACTAGCACTTTCAGGAAGCATATTAAGTAGCTGTATAGAAGATAAAAAACCAATTGTGGGTAAGCTAAGCTCAGGTGAAAAATTTCCTGTTGATAAGTCTGACTTAAAATACTTTTGGGGCGACTTGCATAACCACTGTAATTTAACCTATGGTCATGGAGATTTAGACAAAGCTTACGAAGCAGCTCGTCAGCAGTTAGACTTTGTTTCAGTTACTCCACATGCTATGTGGCCCGATATTCCAGGCAAAGGAGATCCTCGTTTGGAGTGGGTAATAGACTATCACGAAAGTGCTTTCCGTCGTTTGCGAGAGACGGGTTGGGATCGTTATGTGAAAATGAACAAAGAGTTTAATAGCAAAGACTTTATTACCTTCTTATCGTATGAGTGCCATAGTATGCAGCACGGAGACCATGTAGCTTTAAACTATGACTTAGATGCGCCACTTGTAGAGTGTACATCAGTCGAAGACTTGAAAAACAAGCTAAAAGATCAAAAAGTATTTATTACTCCCCATCATATGGGCTATCAAGAAGGATACAGAGGGTATAATTGGGATTTCTTTACAGAAGGTCGCCAAACTCCTTTTGTTGAGATGTACTCACGCCATGGTCTAGCAGAAAGTGATTTGGGGGATTACCCTTACTTACATGATATGGGGCCACGTCATTGGGAGGGAACTATTTTATATGGACTCAACCAAGGACATAAGTTTGGCATTATGGGCTCAACTGATCAGCACGCAGGTTATCCTGGTAGTTATGGTGATGGTAGAGTAGGAGTTATAGCAAAAGATTTAAGCCGTGACTCCATTTGGGAAGCCCTAGCCAACCGTAAAACAAGCTGCGTAACAGGTGATCGTATATTAATAGATTTCCGTATTAATGATGCTACTATGGGGGACATAGTTAAGGGAAATCAGCGTAAAATCTACTTAAATGTGCAAGGAGAAAACGCAATAGATTATGTAGACATCGTAAAAAATGGCCGTACAGTAGGACGTATTAGTGGTCCATTAACTCCTAGCACACCAGAAGGGGATGTGGTACGAGCTAAGGTTAAGTTTGAGTTTGGCTGGAATAGATTCAATGAACCCGTAAAGTGGAATGGAACGGTCAAACTTAGTGATGGAGTAGTACACAATATCTCTCCATGCTTCCGTGGAGCCCCATTTGTGTCTCCTCAAAAAGGTGTGAAGGAAGCACCTACACTGATAAACCGTATTGTGAAGCAAAATGAAAAAGGTTGTGAGCTAGAAATGTTCACTACTATGAATCCAAATACCACTACACCCTCTACACAAGCAGTGATATTAGATGTAACAATGCCTAAAAAAGGAAAGATAACTTTAGACTTCAATGGCCAACAGTTCTCATATCGTCTAGCCGAACTCTTAGAAGGCACCAAAACGCACTTTATGAATGGTTGGTTAAGTGAAGCTATTCAGTTTCATCGTGCTATTCCACATGATTCATTTGAGTTTGAGCATTTTATGATCGACGATACTCCCGAAAAAGAGACTGATTATTATTATATTCGTGTACGCCAGAGAGATAATCAATGGGCTTGGAGCTCTCCTATTTGGGTAGAGCGAGTTTAATAAACCAATCTAAAAAGTATGGAAAAAGTAATCGGAATCGATTTAGGAGGTACATCTATCAAGTATGCCTTGGTAGATGAGGCAGGTGAGTCTCTGTATGGGGGTACTCTCCCTAGTGGAGCTAGTGAATCTGCAGAAAAAATCATTGAACAGTTAGAAAAAGCAATTCAAGCAGTTTTAGATTTTTCCCAATCAAAAGGCTACAGTATAAAAGGCATTGGTATTGGATCTCCTGGAATTATAGATACAGCAACTGGAACAGTTCTAGGCGGAGCTGAAAATCTAGAGGGCTGGGAGCAAGTTCCTTTGGTTGAAATACTATCTGACTCATTTCGCTTGCCTGTCTACTTAGATAATGATGCCAATGTTATGGGTTTGGCTGAAACTACGTTTGGTGCAGCAAAAGGCTGTACTGATGTTGTTTTTTTAACCATAGGTACGGGCATTGGTGGAGGTTTAATTATTGATGGTAAGCTATATGGTGGCTACCGTAATAGAGGTGGCGAACTAGGTCACTTTCCACTCATCGCTAATGGCGAGACCTGTGCTTGTGGCTCACGAGGTTGTTTTGAGCACTATGCGTCTGCCACAGCTTTGATTCGTCGCTATACTGCCTTGTTAAATCAAAGTGGCAAAGCCTTGCCTGAAGAGATAAACGGCAAATATATAGTAGATCAATATAAGCAGGGAGAGAAAGAAGCGCTTACGGCCCTGGATGAAAACTGCGAGTTAATAGGACATGCAGTAGCTGGATTTATTAATATTTTTAGTCCTCAAAAGGTTATTATTGGGGGTGGCTTATCAGATGCAGGTAGCTTCTATATCGATAAGATAAAAGAATCAGCAAGTCGGTATAGTATGTCTGATTGTGCTGTGAATACAACAATAGAAGCTGCTATTTTGGGAAACAGAGCTGGTTGCCTAGGAGCTGCTGGTCTTGTTTTTAATGCATAGACACGTACCCCAATAGTTTGTTGTTCATTTTAAATACGTGGAGAGATAGCCTATTTCTATAGTGCTATCTCTCTTTTTATAAATAACCATTTAAAGTAAATAGGATTATTTTATAGACATATAACACCTTATATCGATGAATACCCTTATTTTTGTTACATAACTAGCTAATCCTCTATTCAAAACATGAAAAACATAAAAGCTTATCGTGCAATTGTTTTATTATTTACCTTTTTTATTCTTGCCTCTACAACAGCTTGGGCTTATGGAAGTAAGAAGTCATTCTCATCCATAACAATTAATGATGGATTGAGTAATAATACCGTTTTTGATATCATTCAAGATAATAAAGGGATTATCTGGGTAGGAACTTCCGATGGATTGAATAAATACGATGGCTCGGACATCCAGTCTTATAGGCATGATCCAGAAAACAGTAATACTCTTATATCTAATCATATACGGGTATTGAGTCTGAGTGAAGAAAACCTCTTAATAGGTACCAATATTGGGCTTAGTATTTACAACACCAGAATGAATACTTTTACTAACTACCTTCTCCATGAGCAAGTTAATGATATTATTATAGGTACTGACGCTCGTTTCTATCTCATAACAACCAATAAAGTAATACTTTTTGATGGTGAGGTACTAGAAACCGTCTATGAAAATCCACACCTCATCAATCAAACAGCCAGTCTCCTCGAAGACGATATACTATTGGGCACGCGAAGTGGGCTATATCGCTTAAATAAAACCAATCGATCTTTAATGCCTTTTGATGAACGCTTAAATGACAAATACATACAACGAATCAAGCTTGGTGCTGATGGCTTATGGATTGCTACAGAGGGTTCTGGGCTTTATTTTCTGGGCAAAGAGGGGAGTTATAAACACTATCAGCATGGCTCAGATGATGCCCAGTCTTTGAGCTCGAATTACATTCGCACCATTCAGTTTGATGCCGAAAATAAGCTGTGGATAGGAACTTTTAATGGATTAAATATTTTAGATGTCGATTCAGGACATCTAGAATCTTACCACAGTAGTGATGTCAATCGCTACTCTTTGAATCAGAACTCTGTTCGTTCGCTCTATAATGATGCGCAAGGAGGAATGTGGATAGGCACTTATTTTGGAGGAATAAATTACTACCATCCACTTCAAAATCAGTTTAATCGTTTATCCCACATACCCAATAGCAATACCCTTAGTGACCATGTAGTGAGTAGTATTGTAGAGGATGAAGATGGTCTTATTTGGATAGGGACCAATGATAATGGTTTGAATAAATACAATCCCAAGACGGAGCAATTCTCATACTTTACAAAGAGAGCTGGAGGTAAGGGACTGAAGTCTAATAATATTAAAACCATAATAACATCTGGAAACTACTGCTATATAGGAAGTCACGGTGGCGGTGTTGCCCAGCTAGAACGCTCTACAGGAAAAATCACTGTCTACCATAAAGATAATAGTCAGCTGATTAGTAACAATGTGTATGCATTAGAACTAGATAAAAAAAGAAATTTACTCTGGATAGGAACTCTCAATGGATTAGTTTCCTTCGATTTGGAAAAGAAAGAATTTGTTCCTTTATCAGCCTACCAATCTTGGGGAGAAGCAACTGATCTACACAATCTAAGTACGGGACAGATCTATGTGCTATATATGGACAGTAATCATCGCTTGTGGATTGGAACCGACTTTGGCGTATATACTTACTCTTACGAGAAGAATCTAATCTCACACTATGAGATAGATACCAAAGAGCAAAATGGAAGAATAAATTGCTTTTATGAAGATCATTTGGGGCAGATCTGGATTGGCACAGCTTCTGGGCTTAGACTACTTCATACTGGCTCACAGAGCTTTAAAACCTATACCACAAAGGATGGACTTCCCAATAATAATGTACTGGGTATCTTACAAGATAGTTACTATCGTTATTGGATTAGTACAAATCAAGGCTTAGTCTGTTTTACTCCTACCAATGGAAGAATGCGTGTGTATACACACTTAGATGGTCTGCCTAGTGATCAATTCTCGCAGTATTCTTATTGCAAGTCCTCTAGTGGAGAACTTTACTTTGGAGGCATAAACGGGATAACCTACTTCAAACCAGAACGTATTAAAGACAATACCTTCACGCCACAGCCCATAATTACTGGTTTAAAAGTGTTGTCTGAAGAGGTTAACCCCAATGATGATCATGGTATTTTGCAGCAAGCTATTTCTTTTACCAAGCAGCTCAGGCTTAAGCCTTCTCAAAACTCATTTACACTCTCTTTTGCTGTACCCAACTATTTGTCTGCTCAGCACAATGTATTTGCCTATCGCTTAGAAGGCCTAGATACAGAGTGGCACTACATGACACAAGCTCACCCTGTTTCTTACTCCAATCTGCCACCAGGGACATACACCTTTTTGCTAAAGGCAGGCAATGGTGAAGACAAGTGGAATAATAACCCCACCTATTTAGATATAGAGGTATTACCTTATTGGTGGGAAACCATATGGTTTAGAGTATTCATCATGGTTTTCTTTTTAACCTTTATCTATGCTGTCTGGAGGTTCTTTAACAAGAGACAAAAACTAGAGAATCAATTAAAGATAGAGCGACTGGAGCAGAAACAGAAGGAAGAGATAAATCAAATGAAGCTCCGCTTCTTTATAAATATATCTCATGAGTTCAGAACACCGCTTACTCTAATTATATCGCCTCTTGAAGAGTTATTACAACGCACCAGAGATAAATGGACCATAGGGCAAATAAAGTTGATGCAGCGTAATGCTAACAAGCTGTTGTATTTAGTTAATCAGCTACTGGATTATCGTAGAGCTGAGTTAGGTGTTTTTGCCTTAAAAGTGAAAGAAGATAAGCCTATTGCTCAGATTGAAAATATAATGAGTATGTATGATCGCTTAGCTCAGCAAAAGCAAATCGACTTCAACTTTTATAATGCAATCCCAGATCAAGAGCAGGTTTTATATGATGCTTCATATCTGGAGTTGATTGTTTCCAACCTACTGTCTAATGCGTTTAAATTTACACCCAATCAAGGGAAAATCAGTATTCGGACTTCTCTAGAAGCAAATAGCTTTATGATTCAGGTAACTGATACTGGTCAAGGTATCGACACAAAAGACTTAGAGCGTATTTTTGAGCGCTTTTACCAAAGTAATTATCAGAGTAAGGGTACAGGGATAGGTTTGTCTGTCGTCAATCGCCTAGTCAAATTACATCACGGTCATTTGAATGTAGAAAGTGCTAAGGGTGAAGGAGCCACATTTACTATATGCCTACCTCAAAACAAAGAGGTGTATGCACCTCATGAGTTCTTGCAAGAGGGAGAAGTAGAAAGGAAGTATACCTTAAGCCCAGAGGTAGTCGATCACATCGAAGTAAATGATGCTTCCGATGCAGATGAGCAAGACGCCGTACTAGATGAAACAGCGCCTACCTTACTGATCGTAGAGGATGATACTGATGTTAGAAATTACCTAAAAGAAAGCTTTAAAGGCGGTGCAAGAATCTATACTTCTGATAATGGACTAGAGCCTTTAGAAATAGTTAAAACGCATAAAATAGATCTAATCATCTCAGATGTTATGCTTCCTGAGCAGAGTGGTATAAAGCTTTGTAGAGCCTTGAAGCAAAATATAAAAACGAGTCATATACCGATCATTCTACTTACAGCTAAAGCATCACCAGAAGACCAGCTAGAAGGACTTACAGCAGGTGCAGATGATTATATATACAAGCCTTTTCAAATCTCCCTACTAAAGAAGAAAGTAGAAAACAGGCTCAAATTGAAGAAGCGCATGTTGGAGCACTACTCGAATCATTTAGAAGTAGCTCCCGCCGATATTACCTTCAATGAGATGGATCGTGAGTTTTTAGAAAAGGCTAAAGAAATCGTAGAACAGAACTTAGATAATGTGAACTTTCAGGTTGATGACTTCTGTGAGCAAATGGCTATGAGTCGATCTAATCTTCACCTTAAAATGAAAGCCATAACTGGTGAGTCAACCATCGAGTTTATCAAGAAAATACGTTTCAATGAGGCTTGTAAACTCCTACAAGATGGCAGGTATTCGGTTGCTGAAGTGAGTGCAATGGTAGGCTTTAATACGCCCTCCTATTTTACTACAAGTTTTAAGAAACACTTCGGAATGTTGCCTACAGACTATATAAAGCGCACTTCAAACTAGCTATTAAACAATAGTGTAGTTTTATAATACAAATTTATAAGTCGTTTGTACCAGTAGTTTATTTGTTTGAACAGAACTAGAATAGACTACGACCTTTATGTTGTAACATTGTATCATCAAAACAACTTATAAAGCATAACAACTAAGTTGGCTTTGAAAGAGAAATAATTTTATAACTAAAGATATAACTATGGCAATGAAATTTTTTAAACGTTCGGCAACTGTATTACTAGGACTACTTCTAGTATCTTGCTCTCAAACGAATAATCAGCAAGATGATAAGTGGGCGGAAAATGCAGTAAAAGTAGCTTCTACTCAGCTGAAACTATTAGTAGAGAAGTCTGATGAAAACATGGACAAAAAGCGTGACAGTGAAGGTAATCTTCCACAGTTTAACGCTGCAACAAAAAGTGGTGCTAAGCTATTGCCTCGCTCAATAGGTAAGAATGGCAAAGTACGATTTGAAAACCCTTTCGATTGGACTAGTGGCTTCTTCCCTGGCTCTTTGTGGTTGCAATACGAACTTACAGGTGATGACTTCTTTAAAGCTAGTGCAACAAAATATACATCACTACTTGAAGAGGTAGCAAATTACACAGGAACCCATGATCTTGGATTTATGATGTTCTGTAGTTATGGAAATCAGCTGCGTTTAGCACATACAGGTGAAGTAACCTCTTTATTAGTTAGCACTGCAGATAACTTGTGCTCACGCTTTGATCCTACCATTAAAGCGATTCGTTCTTGGGATTTTGGTCAGTGGAACTTCCCAGTTATTATCGACAACATGATGAATCTCGAACTATTATTCTGGGCTAGTGAGTTTACGAATGATCCGAAGTATCGTGAGATAGCGATAGAACATGCCAATACAACACTCAAACATCATTTTCGTGATGACATGAGCTCGTATCATGTTATAAGCTATAATGATGACGGGACAGTAGAGAGCAAGGGAACTTTCCAAGGTTATGCCGATGACTCTGACTGGGCTCGTGGACAAGGATGGGCTCTGTATGGCTATGTGGTGATGTATCGTTTTACACAAGATCCTGTTTACTTAAAAGCAGCTCAAGATATAGCTGAGCTTATCATGAATGAAGAAACTATGCCAGAAGATCAGATCCCTTACTGGGACTTTGATGCTGATGATATACCTAATGCACCACGTGATGTTTCTGCAGCTGCACTAATCTCTTCAGCTTTGTTTGAGCTAAGCACGATGGTCGAAGATGGACAAGTATACTTCAATCAGGCTGAAGTAATGCTTAAAAACCTATCGAAGGCTCCATACTTGGCAGAAGAAGGAACCAATGAAGGCTTTATCCTAAAACATGCAACAGGTCACCTTCCAGCCAATTCAGAGATAGATACTCCTCTAAACTATGCCGATTATTACTACTTAGAAGCTCTGGTTCGTTACTTAGAGCTAAGTGGTGTAAAGATACCTTTACATGTGGCAAACTAAACAACCTCTATGAGATAATTGATGAGTTAGTTGAGCTATGAGCTCGGCTAACTCTTCTTTTATCCTACAATTGACACATTCTATCATGAAAAACTATCTATTATTTTTACTTCTTATCCTCTCACCACAATTTTCTTTTGGACAGGAAGTAGCAGCTCATGTCTTTGAACTTATAGATTTAGATTATCCTGGTTTAGAGAAAGTAAAGAAGAACTACAATGAGGGAAATCTAGACTTTGCTTTGGATGAGCTACTAAGCTATTATAGAGGAAGACAAGGCATTAATCATCCCGATATTGATTTAAACCAATTAAGCTTAAGCCCTAGAGAACTCAAAATTGCAGATGAGGGTTTAAAACATCAGTTCTTTGTACACAAAGGTTATCAACCTTCTTTCTTCTATGGAGAAGACATAGACTGGACTTATTGGCCTGTTAAAGATAATGAACTACGCTGGCAATTGCACCGTACCAAGTGGTGGCAGCCTATGGGGAAGGCATATCAAGTAAGTAAAGATGAGAAATATGCCAAAGAGTGGACATTACAATACTTAGACTGGATTTACAAAAATCCACTGCTGAGCTCCTCAAGTGCTAGTACCGAAGAGGTGAGTAGTGGAGAGCTAGCCTCAGTTGAGAATGTACGCTTTGCTTGGCGACCTTTAGAAGTGAGTCATCGTCTACAAGATCAGACGATTCAGTTTTTATTGTTTCAAGACTCAGAATATTTTACACCTGCTTTTTTATCTCAGTTTCTATGTAACTACCACAAACATGCTGAGCATATTTTAGGTAATTATTCACAAAAAGGAAATCACTTGTTGTTCGAAGCCCAGAGAATGATTTATGCAGGTGCTTTTTTCCCTGAATTTAAGCAAGCCAGAACTTGGCGCAGCAGTGGCATATCTATTCTTAACCGCGAAATAAAAAAGCAGGTTTATGCTGATGGAATGCACTTCGAATTAGATCCACATTATCATCTAGCAGCGATCAATATCTTTGCTAAAGCCATACGTGTAGCCGATGCTAATGGGTTTAGAAATGAATTTGGAGCAGATTACTTGTCAACTGTAGAAAAAATGATTGAGTGGGTGATAAACTGTCATTTCCCTAACTATACCAATCCTATGTTTAGTGATGCTAAACAAGATACAAAACAAGAAATGCTCAAAAACTACCAAGAATGGGAGAAAATCTTTCCCGAAAATCTTTCTATTCGTTATATGGCGTCTGATCGACAAAGAGGAGCTGCGCCAGAGCATCTCTCAAAAGCATTTTTAAGCTCAGGCTTCTATGTGTTTCGCAATGGGTGGACAGAAGATGCAATTCAGATGACTTTGAAAGCAGGACCACCCGCTTTTTGGCATAGCCAGCCCGACAATGGTACTTTTGAACTATTTATAAAAGGACGCAATTTCTTTCCAGACTCAGGTAGCTATGTTTATGCGGGTAGTGCTGAGGTAAATAAGCAGCGTGCTTGGTTTAAACAAACCCGAGTACATAACACCCTGACTCTGAATCGAGAGAATATGAGTCAATGTGATTCAAAAAACTTGATTTGGGATCGCACTACTCATCGTATTGAACGCCTAGTCTATGAGAATCCCAGTTATGAGGGTTTGACTCATCGTCGTTCTGTGTTCTTTGTAGATCAATCTTTCTTTATTCTTGTTGATGAAGCCATAGGAGAAGCAGAAGGAAAGGTTGCTATCCATTACAACCTCTGCGAAGGTGATTTTAAGCTGGACAACTCCAAACACCGTATTAACTCTGAGTTCGAGGATGATAATAATCTTGTACTTCAGGTGTTTAGTCCAAGTTCTATGGCTGTTTTGAAAGAGGAAGGTTGGGTCTCCTATGCTTATCGTCAAAAAGCAGCGCGCGACTCCTTTGCTTTCGAGCTCGAAAAGAAAGATAAAAGCACAGTTCGCTTTATAAGCGTTATACTACCTACTACAAAACCAGAGCACCTACCTAAAATCAAGGCCTCTTTTATTCGCACCCAAGCTGATGAGCTACAGGTGCAAGTGCAGATTAATAAGAAGAAATATCGAGTAGGTTATCGTACTTCTGAATTCAATGTATACTAAAGAATAACACCATGCAAAAACTAATCTATTTATTACTATTTATACCTACACTCCTTTTTGCTCAACAAGCAGAATTGAAATTTGATGTAGATGCTATTCATCCCAGAATGCGCCAAGAGGCTTATCCTTCTAAGGGTAAAAGAGTCACAATGAATCCCGTCTCTTTTTTATGGCCTGTGGCAGAAGGGAAGAATATCTCTTATAGTTTAAGAATCTCACAAGATCCTAGTTTCCCGGCTGGACAAACTATTTCTGTAGCTCGTTTAAAATGGGCCATGTATAATACACATAGAGCTTTGGCCGAGGGAACATGGTACTGGCAGTATCAGATTAATCAGAAAGGAAGTCCTGCACGAGTTTCTGAGATTTATCAGTTTGAAATTAGCTCCGATGCAGATGTATTAGAAACACCTACGATCGCTGAGTTTTTAACTATCGTTCATCAGCACAAACATCCGCGTATGTTTATTCCTGCTGAGCAAATACCAGCATTTCAGGCCAAGAACAAGGGGAATAAAGAAGCTACTAGAATTATAGCTGAGGCCACCAAAAATCTGAACCAGCCCCTAATTGTAGAGGCTCCAACACGTCCCAGAGATACAACAGGAGTCGTTGGCTTTGAAAAGAAGGTACTGTTGCGTTTTATGTATCATCGTTTTGGAGAGGTGGTACGTCAGCCCATCGAAACTCAAGCTCTGGCTTATTTGCTAACAGGAGATGAGCGATTTGCCAAGGAAGCCTTAAGACAAGCCTTGCATATATCCAAGATGGATCCTAAAGGACCGGCTACTCAGGAGGATTTTAACAGTGCATCGGCTATGCTTGCTATGGCAACAGCTTATGATGTAGCTCATGATCTCATGAGCGAAACAGAGAAAGAGCAACTTAAGAAAGCTATCCGTGTGCGAGGGGATCACTTTTTTAGAAGCTATGCCAATCGATTTGAAGCACATAGCATGGATAACCACGTATGGCAACACACCTTGCGTCGATTTTTTATGACTGCGATAGCTATGTCTGGTGAGCTAGAAGGAGCAGATCAGTGGTTGGCCTATACTTATGAAGTTTGGTGTAGTCGCTTTCCAATACTCGGAGGAAAGGATGGAGGATGGCATGACGGAAGCAGTTACTACCAAGTAAACTTCCAAACCTTCATTATGATGCCCTTTATGCTCAAGAATCTTACGGGAGTAGATTTCTTTGATTTGCCTTGGTATAAGAATGCGGGTAAGTTTTTACTTTATTCGTTTCCCAAGAACTCATATTCGACAGGCTTTGGCGATGGGTTTGAAGCCATGTTAAAGCCTAATAAAAAATACATTGCTTATGCCGATGCTTTGGCACGTGAGGTCAATGATCCTATAGCTCGAGCTTATGCCAATCACCTTGTCAATAATGATTTGAATAAGCTTGAACAGGATAAGGATTTTCGCTTATATCGTCTATTAACTACTAAGAGTGCCACTGACACTCCTGTTGCTGATCTAGACTCACTTGAAAAATCAGCCTACTTCCCGGATGCTGGATTTGCGTTGATGCATACACATATGAGCAAGACTAGAAGAAACTTAATGCTCTCTTTCTTCTCAGTACCTTTTGGTGCAACAGGCCATGCGCATGCTGGACATAATGGTTTTACTCTTTCTTATGGTGGTAAGCAGCTGTTTGGAGCCTCTGGCTACTACAGTAATTTCAATGACCCCCATACGTTGAAGCATTATCGTACACGTGGTCATAACACCATCTTGGCCGATCAAAAATCCATGCTTATAGGAGAAAATGGTTATGGTTGGATACCTCGTTATGCCAATACAGAGGCGCTTACTTATGCCTTAGGTGATGCTTCACATGCATTTGGAGAGATGACTTCTGAGTTTTGGTTGGATAGAATGGATAAGTCTAAAGTAGCTTATTCAGCAGAAAATGGTTTTGGCAATCCAGGCGTAAGCCGATTTAGGAGACACATTAGCCTGCTACGCCCCAATGTCGTTGTAATCTATGATGAACTTGAAGCTGATCAACCTATTAGTTGGACTTGGTTGCTACATAGCTACCAAAACATGAAGCTCAAGGGTAAAGTGCTGTGGGGTGAAAATGAGTTTGCTCAAGCTCAAGTACATTTGTTTAGCAGCGATAACAAGCTCTCAACACAGATCACCAATGAGTATTTTGAACCTGCTGTCAACTGGAAGAAGAAACCAGTGAATGGCAAAATCGAATATGATAAAAACTGGCATGCACTATTCAACACAAAAGGCAAGTCGAAAAAAATGAGATTCTTAGCTATCATTAAAGTTGACGACAAAAAGAATGAAGCTATAGAACCCAAAGTTAATAAGAACGAAATTCGTGTTAAAGGATGGACTATACGCGCTGAACTAGATGTTAATAAAGCTCCTCGATTAGAAATATCTAATAAAAAAGGAGACGGCGTATATTACAATTCAAATTTTATAAATCCTGAGACTCCAGGTGCTACTTTAATATTTGAAAAAAATAGTCCAAAATTTGAATTGATAGATAAAAAGCCTCTATTCAGGTAGTTGTAGCCTATCTAAAGAACAGAATTAAACTTATCTAAGACAAAATTATAAGTGATAGAGTTGTTGTTGATACTATTCAAACCAATACTGAATTACGATTTTATACAACAACTCTATCTTAGTTATCAGACAAAATAAAAAGGATATACACCTTTTTTAACAATCAATCTATTGTAAACTAATTAATATTTGTAACAAAAGTTAACCTTATGGACAAAGTTAGAAAAATCAGCTTTTTGTTCTTGTTTTTTGTTGGATTAAGCTCAACTATAGCCTTAGCTCAATCCAATAATATAACAGTTTCAGGAAAGCTAAAGGACAGTTTTGATGAAGAGCTAATTGGCGCCACTGTCGTACAAAAAGGAACAGGTAATGGTACTATTACTGATATAGATGGTAATTATACATTGACAGTTCCAGCAGATGCCGTTCTTGAGTTTTCATACATAGGACTTGAGACAAAAAGTGTGAAAGTAAATGGTCAAAAAATCATTCATGTAACCTTAAAACAATCCAGTGATTTTCAATTAGATGAGGTCGTTGCTATTGGTTATGCTACTGTAAAAAGAAGTGAACTCACAAGTGCTGTATCCTCAGTAAAAGGTGAAGATATAGCCAAACTTCCTATGACAGATGCCTTGCAGGCCTTAAATGGTAAAGTAGCAGGACTTCAAATCTCACAGGCTCAAGGATCACCAGGCGCCGACGTAAAAGTTCGTGTCCGCGGTGGTATTTCTATTACACAAAGTAATGAGCCTCTTTATATTGTTGATGGATTCCCATCTCCTGATGGTCTGCGTGTTTTAGACCCTTCTGATATCGCATCTATAGATGTGTTAAAAGATGCATCTGCAACTGCTATTTATGGTGCTGCTGGTGCCAATGGAGTTATTTTAATTACTACAAAGTCGGGTGATGAAGGTAAAGCTAACATAAGCTTCGACTCTTACATTGGTTTTAAAAAGATATCCAAACGCTTAGGTGTATTAAAACCACTAGACTTTGTTAAGCTTGAGTACGAACGTGCTATGCTTGATGGAGGTACAGATGAGGCTCGTAAGTTTACAGAGCGTTACGGCCTAGGTTGGAATGAGGATTTAGACATTCTAACTAATATGAATAATTCATGGGTTGACCTTCCTGAAGCCTATGGAAATAGAGCTGGGATAAACTGGCAAGATGAAATTTTTGATTCACGTACACCTGTTTCTCAAAACTACAAGTTTTCTGTAAATGGAGGAAACAAAGACACGAAGTACAACCTATCTTTCTCTCATACCGATGATGATGGTGTGATGAAAGGAAGCGGTTATGAAAAAAACAATATCCGTTTACGTTTGGACCAAAAGCTCAATAACAAGCTTCGAGTTTCTGCAACACTGGGTTATGTTTGGGACAAAACTCAAGGTATGGGTTCTTTAAATGACGGAGGTCGTTTTAGCCGTATGCAACATATCATTCAGTATCGCCCTGTTATTAGCCGTGATGGGAATGACCAGGATTTATTGAATATGGATATCGACCCTATTCTTGATGATGATTCTGGTAACGTAATGGTCAATCCTAATACTTCTATAACCGAAGAACGAAGAAAAAGAAACAACCGCATTCTAAATATGAATGCCAGCGTTACTTATAAGATACTACCCAACTTGACATACCGTGGTATGGTAGGTATGGGACGT
>JASLIW010000088.1 GCA_030152865.1 Bacteroides sp. | reverse complement strand
TAGGTCGGTATAGAACATAGGCTGTGCAGATAAGCCAGCCCAAGCCAAACCTCCCTTGGGGTTGAGGTGTACTTGATCTGCTACTGATGCCACATAGTACAAGCCTTGTGAGTATTGATCAGCATAGGCAACAATGAATTTTCCACTATCTTTAAAATCGAGCAGAGCCTTACGGATAGCTTCTAATGAAGCAAAAGAGGTATTCATGCTTCCAGCTTCTAAGTAGATTCCTTTGATGTTGGGGTTTACTTTTGCTTTATCGATTGCCTCAAGAATATCCTTCAGGCCTAAGCTAGACTGATTGATATCTAGCAACTCTTTTAGAGGGTTGTCTACAACGCGTTCATTCAAGACACCTTCCAGCTTTAGGCTAAGAACAGACGTATCTTTGAGAACTACTTTCTGATCTGCACTCGAAATCAAGCTCCCAATTAAAATGGAAAATATCAATATAAAAAAGATTACTCCTGACAAGATTATCCCTGTGAGAGTAGCTAGTGTGTATTTAAAAAAATCCTTCATACTTACTGTATTTGAAGAGGTAAAATTATTTGATTATAAACAAATATAAATAAAGACAGCGAATATTACTATTAAGTGATCTCTTTTTGTCTTGGATGACTAGCTTTTTATTTAGAACAAAAAAAGGGATAGCCTAGGCTATCCCTTTATCTACTTTAAAGTAAGTAGGTCAACTATCTTGAAATTTTTACAAAGTTAATTGCATATTTGGTTTTAAAGCTAGCTGGCTCTTCTTTGTCTGCATCTTTTTTCTCGTCTGCAGGCTCCTCAGCCTCTTCTTTTTCAAGTACTTTTACATCGACCTCTAGGTTCATAGTAAGTGTACCTGTTTCTTCAGAATCCACATATTTCCCTTCATTAACCTCGTTGATGTTTATAACTAGGGTTGAACCATTTTTAAGCTCTTTAGTGTACTCTTCAAACGCTATTGAAAACAAAGCTGTTCCTTTTTTCTCATTTACACTTCCAAGTGTATAAGCTAGCTCCACGTTTTCGAAATCTTTTTTGATCTCTTCTAGCACATCTGTAGTTTCATCCTCATCTACTACATCACTTTTTTCTTCTCCAACTAATTCTATTCCTTTAAGAGCAAAGGCTATAGGAAAATCACCTAGTTCTAAGTTTTTTGAATCCACAACTAAACGACTATTTGGTGTTGCCTCCTCGGTTGTTTCGTCTCCTGGCTTTTCATTCAAACCTGGATCCAAGGTTGTTTGAACCTTATAAGTACCTTCATAAGTACCTTGTATACTCATTTTAACTGGCATATTTACTGGATCATCGTCATCGCTTGAGCAAGCAGTAAATCCAGCTGCCACACATAAAGTTAATACCCCTAAAAATACCTTCTTTAAATCTTTTAAAGTTTTCATCTTGGTTTATTCGTTAAGATTAATGAAATGTTTAATCTGAAATTTATTTTCGTTTTGTGAATCGATTCACTGGTTAAATGCAAGCCCGATGAATATACTGCATCACTATTTGCAACATTATTAATTTTAACACAGAAACACCCCGCAACTAATATCCTTAGATCCCTGATAAAACCTACAAAGGTCAGGGTCAGAACACACAAACATCAGGGTCAAAAAAAGTTTATACAAGACACAAAATAATAGCTCATAAAAAAAGAGAGATACCGAAGTATCTCTCTTTCATTTATCTCAATAAAGATTCTTTTTTACTTGAGGTGTGTAGCTACATCTACCGCTACAGCAACTGTACAACCAACCATTGGGTTGTTACCCATACCTAAGAATCCCATCATTTCAACGTGAGCAGGTACAGATGATGAACCAGCAAACTGAGCATCAGAGTGCATACGTCCCATTGTGTCAGTCATACCATAAGAAGCAGGACCAGCAGCCATGTTGTCTGGGTGAAGCGTACGACCTGTACCACCACCAGAAGCTACTGAGAAGTATTTTTTACCTTGCTCCATACACTCTTTCTTATAAGTACCCGCTACTGGGTGCTGGAAACGAGTGGGGTTGGTAGAGTTACCTGTAATTGATACATCAACTCCTTCAAAGTGCATAATAGCAACACCTTCTCTAACATCATTTGCGCCAAAGCATCTTACTTTAGCACGAGGACCTTTAGAGTAAGCAATTTCTTTTACTACTTTAAGTTCTGAAGTATAGAAGTCAAATTCTGTCTCAACGTATGTAAATCCATTGATACGAGAAATAATTTGAGCTGCATCTTTACCTAGACCATTCAAAATTACACGAAGTGGTTCATTACGTACTTTGTCAGCTTTTGCTGCAATTTTGATTGCACCTTCTGCTGCTGCAAAAGATTCGTGACCTGCTAAGAAAGCAAAGCATTTTGTCTCTTCACGAAGAAGACGCGCTGCTAGGTTACCGTGACCGATACCTACTTTACGGTCTTCTGCTACAGAACCAGGAATACAGAATGATTGTAGTCCTACACCAATTGCTTCTGCTGCTTCTGCTGCATTAGTACAACCTCTTTTGATTGCAATAGCTGCACCTACAACATAGGCCCACTTTGCGTTTTCGAAGCAGATAGGCTGAGTTTCTTCACATGATTTATATGGATTGATACCGATACCATCGCAAAGAGCTTTGGCTTCTTCGATATCTTTAATTCCATTAGCGTTTAACGCTGCGTTGATTTTATCGATACGACGCTCGTAACTTTCAAATAATGCCATAATAATTTCTCCTTTTTACAATTAGTCTTGACGTGGGTCTATGAATTTAACTGCACCATCTTCTTTAGAGAAGCGACCGTAAGTACCTGTCACTTTCTTCAATGCTTCGTTTGCATCTGTGCCTTTCTTTACTTCATCCATGAATCTACCCATGTGTACGAACTCGTAACCACAGATTTCATCGTTTTCATCTAAAGCGAGTGTTTTGATATAACCTTCAGCCACTTCAAGATAACGAGGACCTTTTGCCAAAGTACCATAAAGTGTACCTACTTGGCTACGAAGACCTTTACCTAAGTCTTCTAGACCTGCACCAATTGTTAAGCCACCTTCAGAAAACGCAGATTGAGTACGACCATAAACAATCTGTAAGAATAGTTCACGCATAGCCGTATTGATAGCGTCACAAACTAAGTCTGTGTTTAGTGCTTCAAGGATTGTTTTGCCAGGAAGGATTTCAGAAGCCATAGCTGCTGAGTGAGTCATACCAGAGCAACCGATTGTTTCAATAAGCGCTTCTTGGATAATTCCCTCTTTAACGTTTAGTGTTAGCTTACATGCACCCTGTTGAGGAGCACACCAACCCACACCATGAGTTAAGCCTGAAATATCAACAATCTCTTTTGATTTTACCCACTTACCTTCTTCTGGTATTGGAGCTGGTCCATGATTTGGACCTTGTTTTACAACACACATGTGTTCCACTTCGTGTGAATAAGTCATAATTTAACTTTATTTATAGTGATATATAAAAAAATATGTAGCCTAGTTTATTGATTTTCTGAACGGAACACAAAGGTAGCAGTTTTTATTCCTGCATACAAATTGTTAAAAGGTTCTTTTCTTGTATGGAAGTTTGCATCCCTTTTTTTGACTTAGAATGCAAACTGCGCATATCAAAAAAATAAAATAATAAAGGCTGCCTATGGGCTTTATTTATTCGACAACAACGATTAATAAGAGGAAATAGCTTATCTTTACACCCAGAAAAATGCTATGACATGATTGAAATAAAAGAACAAGATATAATAAAGGCTGCCGAAGAAGGCATGGATGCTTTCCTACAAGTATTTACCGATCACTACAAAGCCGCTTTGGCTGGTGATCCAAGTGCAGAGACGATGAATCAGCTCAATGGAGAACAACACAGCCTCTTAGCCTATCACTTTTTTGTGGAGGAAGTAAGAACAGGAGGGTTTTGCCAGCTGATACAGAATGGATATGGCCCTTACATTTTTGAAAATCCTTTCGCTAAAGCCATGCGCCTATGGGGTTTAAAAGATTTTTCAAAACTAATCTATAAGGCAAAAGAAATCTACGACGAGCACAAAGTAGACTTAACGAAAGAACGCAGTGAAGAAGAGTTTATGGCTATGTATGAACAGTACGAAGCTTTTGATGAGTTAGAAGAGCAGTTTTTTGAAGAAGAAGAGCTAATAAGCATGCAAATAGCCTCTTATGTGGATGAGCATATTGACCTTTTTGCAAAAATAGTCAAGGATTGATGCAGTAATTAGGTTTCTTTACGTTTACTTTATAAAATCAATACTTATTGTAAACTAAAAAAACATGAAACATTTTAAAGCACTAACAGCATTTGCTTGTTTATCGGTTATTATACTTTTATCTTCTTGCTTGAAGTCAAGTAAAGGTATACATATTGATGGTGAGGACTTAGTAACGGTTGAGTCTTTAGGATTTATGGTAGATTACTTACGCGGTGATTTGAACAACGAAATCTACTACCCTACCAACCCAGAAGTACTAAAAGTACGCAATACACAGACAGGTGAAGAGTCTTATCTAGAGCGAGCTCATATTGCCTACTCTTATCCAGAGATAGAGAACAGCAAAGCTGGCAAGAAAATCAAGATTGAATACGTACAGCCTATTCCCGTACAACCTCTTAACGAAGGCCGAGACACTATTAATCTAGATGAATTTGGCGTCAGAATATCTAACTTAGAAAAGCCACTAGCTGCTCAAGGCTACCTTACATTCAACTTTAGCTTTTCACTTCCTCCTTATGGACAAGGTATTTCTGCTAGTAATTTTCTGCTTTTCATTGAAGATTTCACAAAAGATACTGTATTTTTGAGGTTTGTAGATTATAGAAAGAAAAGTGATTTTTACGAAAGTATGCCACAAGGAGCTACCATTAGCTATAAAATGACTCCTGAAACGATTATGCATCAGTGTCCAGAACTTGACATATCTGACTCTATTAATGTGATCGTAAAATATGATCAATCACAGGGTGGAGAAAAAGAGCTGGACTCTTTTAAAATATTAGTAAGATAGTGAACACAAGTTTTAAAGACTTATTTGAAAGAATTAAACTAATTATATTAAAGCCAGCTGAGGCTTGGAAAAACTTCAGACCAGAGGGTAAACAAAAGGTGTTGCAATCTTATGTTTACCCTTTACTTGCACTTTCTGCTTTAGCTGATTTTCTAGGAAGGTTATTTACCATGGATGGCACACTCAGTGTCAACAAAACCATCCAAACCTTACTTACCCAAACTGTAACAACGATAATATCTATCTTTGGAGGTATCTTTTTAGCCTGCATTATTTTAGAGCAGGTATGCAATTGGATACTTGACTACAAACTCGAACGAGCATCTAGCCTTAAGTTGGTAGGGTACGGATTTACAATCACGTTCTTAAACTATATTGTGGTGGGACTCATCCCTGACTTCAGGCTTATCTTCTTTCTACTTCAAATTTACACCATCTATATTTTATGGGAGGGAATTCCACTCTTAGTCCCTATTACAAGTAAAAAAGAGGCTTTTAAAGGAAAAGATTTGAGATTAAGCATTACGCTGATCAGTTTTGTTATTATCTTATTAGCTCCTATTGCTGTTAGAATGGCGTTTGCCTTTCTAACCCAACTAATGAATTAGAACTATGCTCAATCAAAGTAAAATAAATATTAAGAATCGTAGGGCTACTTTTGACTACGAGATTTTGGACACCTATACAGCTGGTATTGTATTGACTGGTACAGAAATTAAATCCATACGATTAGGGAAAGCCAGTCTAGTTGATACATTTTGTATGTTTATCAACGATGAGCTGTGGGTAAAGAACATGCATATAAGCTCCTACTTCTACGCATCATTCAGTAATCATGAGGTGCGTCGAGATAGAAAGCTCCTACTCAGTAAGAAAGAGTTGGCCAAGCTCAAAAGAGGAACTTTAGAAACAGGAAACACCATTGTGCCTCTTCGACTCTTTATAAACGAAAGAGGACTAGCTAAGCTAGTTATCGGCTTGGCACGAGGTAAAAAACAATACGACAAGCGCGAAACACTCAAAGCCAAGGATGCGCGAAGAGAGATGGATCGCATGTTTAAGCGATAATATAATAGCTACAATAAAGGGTGCTAAGTTTTGAACTTAGCACCCTTTATTTGTTTTTGAACTATAGGCTTGGTTCTACATAGGCTCATAATGCTTAGCTAAACCACCTTGACTAGTTTCTTTATAAAGTGAAGGTAAGTCATGACCTGTTTGCTTCATCACT
Source organism: Bacteroides sp. (assembly GCA_030152865.1). Classification (GTDB taxonomy): domain Bacteria; phylum Bacteroidota; class Bacteroidia; order Bacteroidales; family Bacteroidaceae; genus Bacteroides_E. The sequence goes on along the minus strand of JASLIW010000088.1, from coordinate 6,464 downwards.
TCTACCACTTTATCAAAAGAGATCCGATGAATGCCATCAGAGAAGGTAGAGAATATATTTGCGTCTAATGCACGACACGCTGCAAAAGCATTGCGCTCAATACAGGGTATTTGTACCAAGCCACAAACAGGATCACAAGTCATACCTAGGTGATGCTCTAAAGCCATCTCTGCTGCATATTCTATCTGAGCTGGTGTCCCTCCAAATAGTTGATTGGCAGCAGCTGCTGCCATAGAACAAGCTACACCTACCTCACCTTGACAGCCTACTTCTGCTCCTGATATAGAGGCATTGTGCTTCACAATATTGCCGACTAATCCAGCCGTTGCCAGAGCTCTCAAAATGCGTGTATCTGAAAAGTCACGGCTCTTCTGCAAATGATATAAGACTGCAGGCACTACGCCACAAGACCCACAGGTAGGAGCTGTTACTATTTCACCTCCTGAAGCATTTTCTTCACTAACGGCTAATGCATAGGAGAATATAAGCCCTCTAGAACGTAAAGAGCGAGTATAGCCAGAGGCTCGAATATTGTAGGAGGCAGCTTTTCTACGGATGTTTAGAGGTCCAGGTAGCACACCTTCCGCATTTAAACCACGCTCTATAGAGTCTTGCATGGTCTGCCACACCTCAGCTAGAAAGTCCCAGATATCAGAGTCTTCACACTCTTTGACGTATTCCCAATAAGTTTTTCCGGTGCGCTCACACCACTCTAGAATCTGAGTCATACTATTCATAGCATATACATCTTTTGTATCTACATGACTAGCTCCCTCCTCAGCCAAAGCTCCACCACCAATACTATAAATGGTCCATTCATCCATCTTTTTATCGGCTTGATCGAAGGCGATAAAGGTCATCCCATTGGGGTGAAAAGGAAGAAACACCTCAGGTTGCCATTCCAGCTCAACCTCACCTTTGGGTTGTAAGGTATCTAAAATTGCAATATCTGTCATGTGTCCTTTACCTGTAGCGGCTAAGCTACCATACAGAATTACTTTAAATTTTTTGGCAGAAGGGTGCTTCTCTAAAAACAACTCTGCTGCTTTACGTGGTCCCATAGTATGACTACTAGATGGGCCAGTACCGATTCGATAAAGTTCTTTTATTGATTTCATTTGCAAGGGCTTAGGATGCTTACTTTGCCCCATATCACTACCTAAAGAACCTCCACAATGATTGCAATTTTTTAGTACCATTTCTTAATCTTAAAATAAAAGTAAATAACTAGACCAATAATAAGCATGAGTACCCATGCTCCTAAATAGCCATATTTCCAATTCAGCTCAGGCATAAACGAAAAGTTCATCCCCCAGACACCAACTAGGAACGTCAGTGGTATAAAGATAGTAGAAACAATTGTCAATCGTTTCATGATATCATTCATTTTTAAGTCGTTATTCGAGATATACAAATCGACCAGTGAGGCCAAAGTTTCTCGACAAATCTCAATATTCTGCAAAACAAACTGCAAGTGATCATTTACATCATTAAAGAAAGGCTTGTTGCGCTTAGAGATAAGTCTTCCATCCACTCTAAACAGCCTTGCATACTGTTCTTTCAGAGGAAGAACAGCCTTCTTTACTTTTAAATATTGTTTGCGGGTATTCTGAAGCTCACTACCAGTGCGCTGGGTAGAGGCCATAGCTAGGAGCTCATCTTCTAAATCATCTAAGGCATCAGTGATTGTTAAAACAACAGAGGTGTAATTGGCCACAATACTATTGACCATGACACTCAAAAGGTAGTCTGCCCCACGTTCACGGATCCGTAACACATCAGCCTGAATAGCCTTAAATATGTCATCCATGAACGGATGCTTTTTCTCTGTAAATGTGATCAGATAGTTTTCTCCCAACACTAAGGATATTTGGTAAGGGATATAGCCCTCTTCCTCATCTGGAAGAAAGTACTTCAAGATAAGTAATACAAAAGAGTCGTATTCTTCAATTTTAGAGGGGTGTTTACAGTTCAGTATATCTTGTAGAAGTAAGAAGTTAATGTCTGTATCAGTAGCCAAAGCTTGAATTCGATCTACCTCACTGAGTCCATCTACCCTCAACCAATACGTTTCACTCTTTTGACTGATAAAGGTTTGAATAGAGCCCTGTATCGCAGTGGTAGAAAAGGCGCTCGAAGAGTAAGTAACAAGCTCGATAGAGGTAGGAGCTGATTCTTCGCCATTATAGCTTAGTTTATCATTTAGCAGGTTGTTTTTCATCATACTAGTCACACAATCTACAAACAAAGATAATGTAATCTAGTAGGCTTCCAATTTTTATCCTTGTTTTGTTAGAGCTCCACTACGGTTATACCTGCTCCACCAAATTGCACATGTTCGTCTTGATACTTCTTTACACTTCTTACACCAGACAAGTAGTCTCGAATCAAGCTTCGTAAAATACCTGTTCCCGTACCATGCAAGATACGCACTCGTGATACACCCAGAAGTATAGCATCGTCAATAAAATACATAACAGCCTGCAAGGCTTCATCTCCTCGCATGCCACGCACATCTATCTCATGCTTGAAGTTTAAGCGCTTTTCATGCACACTGTCTGTACTTTGTGTACTTATTATCTGTGTACCTGTTTTTACTGGCTTGATTTCTTGTTTACTTAATTCTAATTTGTTCAACTTTGTGTTTGTCTTCAACAGCCCAAATAGAACAATGGCATTCTTCCCACTGATTTCTAAAACTTCACCCACAGTCGTTTGACCTTTCATACGTACTTTTGAGCCTACTTTAATCTCTGGCTCCTTTTTAGCTTGTACTGCTTGTGCTGCAAGCGGTGTGGAATCTTTCTTTTTGTTCTTTTTACGCTCTTTGCGATCTTTAATGGCTTGCATTTTTCGGGCAATTCGATCTTCGCGCTCCTTTACCTCTAGCGCTGATACTTGCTGCTTAAAGTCTTCTAAATCTTCACGAACATCCTTTGTACGCTCCTTTTCTGCTTGCGCCTCCTTGATTTGACGAATTGTATTTTCAATACGTGCATTGGATTCCTTCAGCAGACTTTCGGCTTCCTGTTTTGCCTGGCGGATAATGTCTTTTTTCTCTTTATTCAGCTGAGCAATCTCTTTGGTATAACGCTCAATGGTATCTTCCATCTGCTTTTCTTGCTTACGGATATTTCTACGCTTCTTCTCCCAATACCGTTTGTCACGTACAATATCTTGCAAGTACTTATCTGCATCTATGTATTCCGAACCTACGATTTGAGATGCTTCTGCTATGATCTGCTCAGGTAGACCTATCTTGCGCGCAATCTCAACAGCAAAAGAGCTACCTGGATTACCAATTTCTAGTTGAAATAGTGCCTGCATCTCATGCCTGTCGTAGAGCATAGCTCCATTAACAATTCCTTCATGATCTTCTGCATAGTGCTTTAGGTTTTGGTAGTGCGTGGTAATTACGCCAAAGGCTCCTCGCTCATTGAAGTTTTTAAGCAAGGCCTCCGCAATAGCACCACCTATTTGAGGTTCTGTACCCCCACCAAACTCATCAATAAGCAGCAAACTATTAGTATCGCAGTTTTTGACCATCATCTTCATATTGGTCAAGTGAGAAGAATAGGTACTTAAATCATCTTCGATAGACTGCTCATCTCCGATGTCCATGAAGATACTATCAAACACTCCTACAGTACTAGTTTCTCTCAGAGGTATTAGCATACCACACTGCACCATATACTGAAGTAAGCCCACCGTCTTTAAACAGACCGACTTACCTCCGGCATTAGGACCAGAGATAATCAAAATACGTTGTTGTGCGTTTAGCTGTATATCTAAGGGTACTACTTTTTTTGCTTGTTTGGCTAATGCTCTCTGAAGCAACGGATGAATAGCTGTATCCCAGTCCATGACAGGTTTGTTCTCCATCACAGGCTCTATAGCGTCCATCTCATACGCTAGATAAGCTTTGGCTCGGATGAAGTCAATCCAAGCAAGGAAATCATAGGAAGATAGAATATCTGGAATTAAAGGGCGCAGCTGATTTGAAAACTCGGTCAAGATACGGATAATCTCTTTTCGCTCTTCATTCTCTAGTTCTCGTATTCGGTTATTCGCCTCTACAACTTCCGCTGGCTCGATAAAGACAGTCTTACCTGTGGCAGACTCGTCATGCACAATCCCTCTGATCTTTCGCTTTAAGGCTGGAGCTACTGGTATCACTAAGCGCCCATCACGCAGCGTTGGTGTTATGTCTTTATCCACATAGCCATCTGACTGTGCCGTACGTAAAATACGATTTAAAGAACGAGAAATACCCGATGTAGTATTCGTTAGCTCCCGTCTGATGCGCATGAGTTCGGACGAGGCATTATCTTTTATTTTACCGTACTTATCCACAATCTGATCTATCTCACGTACCAGCTTGGGAAAAGTCAATATATGCCCCGCTAAACGGTGCAAATGAGGATAAGGCACACAATTCTCCTCCTGATCCTCTGGGATAGTATTGAGAAACTGTACAATCTTGATGATGGTATCTAAAGAGCGACGCAAATCAAACAGCTCATACTCTTCAAGGTACATCCCTTCAATACGCACTCGCTTTAAAGAGCCACGCACATCAAAAAAATACTGATCTGGAAAATTTACTTTTTCTTGAAGAATACGAAGAAATTCTTTCGTCTGTGCCAAGTGTTCTTGAATCAATCCAAAGCGCTTCATAAAAGTCATTTCATCGACCTTATCTTCACCTAAGGTACTTAAGCACTTAGACTTAAGAAGTGTACGTATTTGTAAAAAACCTATTTTATCTTCAAAATTAGTGGGATATATCATGGAATCATCATCTATGTAAGTGCTGCAAAAATACAATATTTAAAAGAATTCTAGGCCATAAGTTTGGAGATATTAAAAAGATTAGTACCTTTGCATCGCTTTCGACAGGAAATAAGTCATTCAAAGCACTGGAGGGATGGCAGAGTGGTCGATCGCGGCGGTCTTGAAAACCGTTGGGCTTCGCGGCCCCGGGGGTTCGAATCCCTCTCCCTCCGCAAATAAGGTTGATAATCAGTTGATTGTGATCTTTAAGGACTAAAAGAGGGACTAAGAAAATAAATTTCTTAGTCCCTCTTTTCTGTATGAGTAAATAAACATAATCTATTTGATTTAAGCTATATGACGGATCATACCGAAAAGCTGTGGGGTATTTAAATTTAGGCATATATTTTGGTAAGTCTAAAAATGAAGAAAGCAACATCTCTAACTCCTCTAAGTTTAGCTCTAAAAGCTTTAATCTTGGCATTAAAACTCTCAGCTGAAGCATTGGTGGACCTATGATTAAAGAATTGAACGATATTATAGTAGTGAGTTTATATTGTTCTTAGCAGTGTACCAAACGACTTAAATCCACTCTCTTCTACTTGATTATACCACCTAGCTAAGCGTGTTAGAGCCGCCTCCTTAGTCCGACATTGATGATAGATTAAACCCAAGTGTTGAGTTAGGTAATAGGCCTTTTTTAGTGCTGGATACTCTCTAAATAAAATCGTAGCACGTTCCCTCTGAGAAGGACTCCATGAAGTTTTCTTTTTACAGAGTAAATATCTACTTCGAGCTAAAAGCTGCTTTCTTGTATCTCCATTGTTATAAACCTCAGGCCTATAGTTTACCCCATATAAGTTACTCTGTTCTATTAACTCATTCTCGAGGTCAAGGGCTTCCCATTTATACTTAATACGCATTTCCTGTAGCGCATCATAAGCTAACTTCTGTACGTGGAATCGATCTGTTACTAAGCTTGCTTTAGGAAAACAGACTCGCGCTATACGCTCCATGTTGGCTGCCATGTCTAGTGTGATTTCCTTTACACTAGAGCGGATATGCCTAGGGATTTGCAAGAGTACTTTTTGAACATCTTCTGCCTTTGTTCCTTTAATCATAGCTACTATGGCTCCTTTCTTTCCTTTAGCAGCTTTATTAGTAAGCAAGGTATGAAGCTCTCCTTTAGATAGAGCGGTTTCATCCAAGTTTAAATGTTCACCTGTATTTTCAGGGTAAAGCACCCACTCTGTAGCATGAGGAGTTTTTTGATTCCAAGAGTTATACTCGCTTAAGTGGTTCTTGTATTGAGCTTCAAGTTGTTTGGGATCTAGCTGGTTATGGATAGCTAAAGCGGAGATACTAATGGCTTGAGAGTCTATCCATAGTTTTTAAAAAAGACGCAAATTCACTTGAGATTTGCGTTCCTTGAGCTACTAGTTTCCAATCTCTAGTAACTACTTTACCAGTACTGTGATTGAACCACCTACGCCTTTTAATATGCACAATACAGCTTCTTCCTCGAAGAGGATAATCATGCATCTTTATCTCTTTACTCTCTAGCTTATCTTCCTTGTACTCTTCAGGGGCATTATTTAGCTCTTCTAAGGATATATGTACTTCTCTATTATCATACTTAAAATCACTCATCTCAAAATAGTCAAACAGACCATCTGGTAATATAAAGCGGA
>JASLIW010000064.1 GCA_030152865.1 Bacteroides sp. | reverse complement strand
GCGGTACTCCAGCAGTCTAGTTTGTTTCAAGGCATGCAGGAGCCAGACTTAGTAGCGCTCTTAGAGAACGCTAGCTACAAGCTCGAAAGCTATCAGAAATCGGATATTATAGCGCTGATGGGCGATAAGCTCAAGCACCTGCTCTTGGTGCTGAAGGGGCAGTGCATCACACGCATGGTGTCCGATTCGGGCAAGTACATCCAGATCGAGAAGATAGGGGTGGGGCGAGTTTTGGCACCGGCCATGCTCTTTGCCACCCATCATGTCTTCCCTGTCAATGTGATTCCCGAAGGGGAGGTCGTACTCTTGAAGCTCTCTAAGCAGGAGTTTGTACGGCTCATGCAAGCCCACGAGCCGCTGCTCTTCAACTTCATCCAGCTGGTCTCTGACATCAATCAGTTTTTGAGCCAAAAAATTCATTTTCTCTCCCTGATGAGCCTGCGGGGCAAACTCGCTCAGTTCTTTCTGAAGCTGCATAGGGAGCAAGGTAGCACGCGCGTACAGCTTGCTTTTACTCGTCAGGAGCTAGCCGATAAGTTTGGGGTGAGCCGACAGTCGCTTATTCGCTCGCTCACAGAGCTTGAGGAGGAGGGGCTGATAGCTGTGGCAGGGCGTGAAATCAGCTTGCTCGATCTGCGCAAGCTGGAGCGGGAATAGCTGTTGAGGCTGATCTACAGGCACAATATTTATTTTTTTTGTTTGCAAATCTTAAATAAATCAACAACTTTTAAGGATATTCTCTGATATCTTCTATCTTTGCACAATAATACTACTTTTTTAAACAAAGACGACAAGAATGGAAGCCCAAAAAATAGATGTTCTAATTGCCTCTATGCAAGATAAACTCACTGCACAGCAGCGTTATATGCTGCGTGAAGTTTTAGTTAATACCCCAGACGAGCGTTTTGCTGTCTTGGTATCCCTGCCCTACAAAAGCCCTTTTATCGCACTTGTAATCTCACTTCTTGTAGGTTACTTGGGCATTGACCGCTTCTATTTGGGCGATACAGGTCTGGGAGTAGCCAAGTTACTGACCTGTGGAGGCTTTGGTGTTTGGACGCTGGTAGATTGGTTTCTAGTGATGAAACGTGCCAAGGAGAAAAACTTTGAACTCTTGATGAACTACGTCTAAGCCCAAGCTAGAAGTATGAGAAAAGAATGTATTGATGCTTTTATACTCGAAAAGAAGGGCTTGTTTAGGCCGCTTCATGCACGTTTGCTGAGCAAAGCCCTAGAAAGCACGCCTGAGGATCATCTTATCTTATTGAACAAACAGCCGTATAAGAAGACTCATGTGGCTTTGCTACTTTCCCTATTCCTTGGCGTGTTAGGGGCTGATCGCTTTTACCTAGGCGACTACCTGCTGGGCGGCATGAAGCTGCTCCTCTTTACACAGGCTGTGGGCATTGCACTCGATCTGCTGATTTACTCCTCCGACCGTGTTTGCTTATCTTTCAGTTTAGTGATACTCACGGTGGTCTGTATCGCTTGGGTAGTGACCGACTTCTTTCTGGTGATGAAACGGGCCCAAGAGAAAAACCTAGAACTGTTGATGCCCTATGTCTAAGAAGAAGCCGCTCTCGTTTCGTTGGAAGTATTTGGGGCTGAGTGTGGGCATTGTACTGGCCTACCTTATCTTCTACCTTTTTCCTGACTTTAGCTTTCGGAGCCTGAGCTGCCCCTTCAAGGTCCTAACGGGCATTCCTTGTCCAGCCTGCGGCACAACGCGTGCCTCGCTGGAGCTGCTGCAAGGGGAGTGGAAGGCTGCACTCTACACCAACCCTTTGGTGGTGCTGACCCATGGCTTGATTGTGGGTTCGCTGCTGTGGATGTTGGGGGATGTGTGGCGGGGCAAAGAGACTTTCCTACCCGCCATGCGTAAGTCTTGGAAGCTGTGCTACCTGCTTCCGTTCTTGGCCTTACTGGGGCTAAATATGTGGTGGAACTATCAAAAAGGATTATAAGTATATCTATAAATAATTTACCAAATTAAATCAATAAAAAATGACAGAAGAAAGAATCAACCTTTTTATGGCGAGCAACCGTGAGATGTTCTCATCGGCTCAGAGCTTTTTAATTCAAAATCAACTCAAAGATGCACCCGAAGAGAAGTTTATGGTACTACAAAACCTACCTTTCAAGAACCCAACCCTAGCGTTGGTACTTTCTCTTTTTGTGGGTTCTTTGGGTGTGGATCGTTTCTACCTAGGCGATACTGGTTTGGGCATACTCAAGCTACTGACCTGTGGTGGCTTAGGCATCTGGACTATTGTTGATTGGTTTACAGTTATGGGCCGCGCTCGTCAAAAAAACTACGACTTACTCCAACAGTACGTTTAAGTAAGAAGATGAACTCACAAAGCCTAGCTACGAATTGAAGTAGCTAGGCTTTTTTGTGCTTAGTGGGCAGATTTAAACCTACTTGTTGGTCTGGTTTGGATATTTTGCGTACATTCGGGACAATTATGTTAACTAACTCTATACTATGCATCTTCTCTTGGCCTCTCTACTCAGTCTGTCTAGCCTAATTTCGCTAGGACAACCCAACATAGCCGATCTCTTTCAACGTCTGCAAGACAAGTATCCTCCCAGTCAGTCCGAGACTTGGATCATTCACCGTGTCAGCTCGGAAGAGAACCGCACTGTGGCTCAGGAGATGAACATCCCAGAGTTTCATGCCGATAATTACGTGATTTTTGAAACGCGCTCCAAGCGTGTGATCCGAGACTTCAACAACCAGATGAAGAAAATCCAAGAAGGTCCTGACTATCGCCTGATCTATCACAAACTAGACCTGCCCGATGTGGCTGTCTCTATCTATGCTCACCCCAATGGGCCAGATTGGGTACAGGCCTATGCTGTTTTTATTCAAAAAGAGGTGGCCTATTTTGTCTATGTCGATGGCTCCATTCCCGATGCCGTCTTTGAGCGTTACCAAACAGGTATCCACCAGCTGATGGATAAGTTTGCTACCTACCTTTGCATCAAGGCCGAAAAAGGCGAGCGTGTCGATTTTTTCAAAATTCTAACCACAGGCAAGGAGTAAGCTCATTACTTCCTATAAGCTTGTACAATACAGACCACTTGTCCTAAAATTACTAGAGGAGCTGTAAAGTAACCAATGAACACACAGATTATGAATTTGAACATACTAAAAATCACTAAAAATCCTAATGTGCCTCCTGTTGCTTTCCAGCCTATATACCGATTAAATATTTTATATCCAGTATAGATAGCGGCTAAAAAATATGCCGAGGTCCATTGCCGTGTGTTTCCCTCATGATCAGTTCCTAAAAAGTTTAGCTTATATCCAAAAAAGAATAGTACAGCATAAAGGATAAGACTTAGAACTCCTTTTTTTATTTCTTCCTGTTTTCTAGCTTGGTAGCATACTGTACATAAGTGTGGTGAGTACATCGTACTACAGCTGGTGCATAAGCCTTTTTGACAATCCATACATTGCGAAACAGCAGGCTCTTCTGGGTGATTGAAACAATTCATGTTTGTATTTTAAAAAATTAAGTGATAAATGTAATGTTTATTATTAAAATACCTAAATATTAAGTTTGATAATTTTGATAATTTCACTTTTAGATAGCCATGCAAGTGGGGGGTTATAAAAATATATTTCACACTATTTTAGCTGTCATAAGCCCGGGTTATTGGGCTTTGAACGAGAGAATCGTTAGCCTGCTTGACTTATTGCTAGCAAAAAGTAGGTAAAGCTGCGCATTTGCTTATAAGTTCCTTATGCTGAGGCTGCTTGAGGCTGGTTGGCGAATCAATAAAAGCTAGATTTTTATGCAAAATCAGGCTGTTTACTGGGGGATTCTTTCTATCTTTCTACTAGACACTTTTAAATCTAATAGATATGAAGAACATCACACTAGCTACAAAGCTGCCCGATTATCCCAGCTTTGTAGAGGGGATTAGACGAGCCCCTAACCGTGGCTACACCCTGACTCAGGCACAAACTGAGCTCGCCTTACGCAATGCCTTGCGCTACATTCCTAAGAACTTACACGAAACCCTAGCCCCCGAGTTTTTGGACGAACTAAAAACTCGTGGTCGCATTTATGCTTATCGCTACCGTCCTCAGGGCGATTTGAAGGCGAAACCCATCGACGAGTACAAGGGCAAGTGTGTAGAGGGAAAGGCGTTTCAAGTGATGATAGACAACAACCTCTGCTTTGATGTAGCCCTCTATCCTTATGAGTTGGTAACCTACGGCGAAACTGGGCAGGTCTGCCAAAACTGGATGCAGTACCGCCTCATTATGAAATATCTGGAGGAGCTCACCCAAGACCAAACCTTGGTCATTGAGTCGGGACATCCCTTGGGCTTATTCCAATCCAAACCCGATGCACCCCGTGTCATTATCACCAACTCCATGATGGTGGGTATGTTTGACAATCAGGCCGACTGGCACATAGCCGCTCAGATGGGCGTGGCCAATTATGGGCAGATGACTGCAGGAGGCTGGATGTATATCGGTCCTCAGGGTATTGTACACGGCACCTTCAACACCTTGCTCAATGCAGGGCGCATGAAGCTGGGCGTAGCTGACGATGGGAACCTCAACGGTCATCTCTTTGTCTCCTCAGGTTTGGGGGGTATGAGTGGGGCACAGCCCAAAGCCGCCGAGATAGCAGGAGCAGTAGCCATCATAGCTGAGGTCGATGCCTCGCGCATTCAGACTCGCTACGAGCAAGGCTGGGTGAGCCACGTGACTGCCGATAAGAAAGAGGCCTTCCGCTTGGCTCAAGAGGCCATGAAAGCCAAAAAGCCCTTGTCCATCGCCTACCACGGCAATATTGTAGATCTGCTGCAATATGCGGTCGATGAAAACATCGCCATCGAACTCCTTTCCGACCAAACCTCCTGCCATGCGGTCTATGAGGGTGGTTATTGCCCCCAAGGCCTGAGCTTTGAGGAGCGTACCCAGATGCTGAGCGACAACCCTAAAAAATTCAACCAACTGGTCGATGAGACCTTGGTACGCCACTTCCACCTCATTGAAACTCTGGTGGCTCGTGGCACTTACTTCTTCGATTATGGCAACTCCTTTATGAAAGCCATCTACGATGCAGGAGTGCAGGAGATCTCTAAGAATGGGGTAGATGAGAAAGACGGCTTTATCTGGCCGAGCTATGTAGAAGACATCATGGGGCCCATGCTCTTTGACTACGGCTACGGACCCTTCCGCTGGGTCTGCCTGAGTGGTAAGAAAGAAGACCTGCACAAGACCGATGCCGCCGCCATGGCTTGCATAGACAAGGATCGTCGTGGCCAAGATAGGGACAACTACATCTGGATACGAGATGCCGAGAAAAACCAACTCGTGGTAGGCACACAGGCACGTATCCTCTACCAAGATGCTCTAGGCCGTATGAACATCGCCTTGAAGTTTAATGAGATGGTGCGCAAGGGAGAGGTCGGA
>JASLIW010000063.1 GCA_030152865.1 Bacteroides sp. | reverse complement strand
CAACAGTAGTAAAAAGGCTCAGACCTATAAAAAGTAATATGCGCATACTTACATTTTAATAATTCTAACTCCATTTTTAGCTTCTCCACCTAGGTTCTTCAACTTCTTTTTTTGAGTCTCTCTGAATTTTTTCCTAGAGATTTTAGTTCCCTTGCTAGGAGCCTTAATCTGCTCCATGGCTATGTATTGAGTATCTAAACTCGTGGCTGTATACTCTTTATTCGCTGGACTATCCACTTTTAAGATAAGTCCTGGCAGTCCATAATAGAGAGAAGGGCCATCACTGATGCTCAATTCAGGACAATACCAAGCTACTACTCCCTGCTCATTAAGAGCTTTCTTACAAGAATAGCCTAAGATTTCTAAATCCTCATTGATAAGAGTCCAGTTGGGCTTAACTAGCTCTTCTTTTACTAGAAAAAGTCTGTCTAGTATCATTTCTTGAGCAAGAATTTCTTTGGAACCAAAGTCTTTGTACACACTGAGGTTGTTTGATCCTGACTTTGGAAGTTCCTCAGCTTGGTAAATACTTTTTCCATTACTATACAACAATGACATGCTCTTGGTCTGCTGGGATAACTGAGTTTGAACCAGAGCAGCAATTTCAGCATCTTCGATTTGATTAAGCACTGCATCAGATTTCATCCTTTCTTGATACGTTACTTTAATCTCTTGTGCGGTTGAACTAGGGCGAAACAGAAAGAGACAAAACACCGCTGCAACCAAGTTCAAAAGGTTAGCATTTACTTTCATAGATAAGATTTTTGAAGGTTTATTAAGTTATTTACAAACTAAATGTAAACAATAAAAACAAAACTAAAAACAAATTACACCTATAAAGTAGAAGCGAGTAAGCTTTTAAGTAAAACTTGACTCCAAGACAGGCATGATACAGACAGACCTATGATACGAATAGATAAAATAACGAACTAGACATTATTTTATTCAAGCTTACTTACAAATATTTAGCAATCATCCACGAACTTTCAGCATTTCTTTCTATATTAAATAGAATAGTAAAATTATCTTTGTTGTGTAGTAAACTAATTTGAAAATGAAAATAACAATTGTTGCTGGAGCTAGACCCAACTTCATGAAGATTGCCCCTATCATTCGTGCCATTGACCTAGCTAAAAAAGAGGGAAAAGATATTAACTACCGCTTGGTATATACGGGCTGTGCAGATGATGCATCTATCGATCCATCACTATTTACAGATCTCAATATAGAAGAGCCTCATACCTACCTTGAAGTAAAACACAGTAAGTTTGCTGAATTAGCAGGACAAATTATGGTGGCTTTTGACCGTGAACTAGAAGAGAACCCCACACAGGTAGTCTTGGTGGTAGATGATTTAACTCCAACTATGAGTTGTGCCATTGTAGCTAAGAAAAGAGGGATTAAGGTGGCACATGTGGTAGCTGGTACCCGCTCTTTTGATATTGATATGCCCAAGGAGATTAATCGTGTCATAACAGATAGCCTCTCTGATTATCTTTTTACAGCAGGATCTGATGCCAACAAAAACTTAAATCAAACTGGCACAGCTGACTCTAAGGTATTTCATGTAGGAAACATTCTTATTGATAACATTCGATTCAATCGCAACCGCTTACGAGAACCTGCTTGGTTTAGTACGCTCCAACTACAAGAAAAAGGCTATATTTTACTGACTATCAACAAACACACACTTATCGACAACAAGGCTAACTTTAAAGCATTGATGAAAACCCTGATTCAAAATAACCAGGGCATTCCGATTGTTGCTCCAGTACGCCCTTATGTAGAGAAGGCAATTGCACAATTGGAGCTTGATAGTACTGATTTGCACCTCATGCCCTCTCAATCCTTTTTACATTTTGCTTACCTAATGGATAAGGCACAGGTCATTGTTACCGACTCAGGTAATATTGCTGAGGAAGCGACTTTCTTAGGTGTGCCTTGTATCACTCTCAGTGATTATGCAGAGCACCCCGAAACTTGGAAGATAGGGACCAATGAGCTGGTGGGTGAAGATGCTGATAAACTAGCACTTGTCATGAATAAACTACACCAAAACCAATGGAAATCTGGAAGTTTGCCTGAGCGATGGGATGGTAGAACTGCAGAAAGGATTGTACAGATACTTAGTGAACACATCGGTCAGTAAGCTTTGTCTGTTTTTCCTGAGCCTTAATAAGCTAAAGGCTAGGATCTCAAATAAGAAAGGGAGTAAAGTTCACTTTGAACTTTACTCCCTTTCTCTATAGCTTAATAGAAGTTTTAACGTAAACGCAGAGGGTCTCCTACCTCGGGTACATAATCTGCTTTCTTACGATTCATCTTGTATAAACTCTTCAATTTAATACCAAACTTTTGAGAGATAGCGTGCATAGAGTCTCCGCCTTGAACGATATATACCTTATGCTGTTTTGCCGCTTTTTTACGTTTGCTACGCAGGTAAATGATATCACCTTGGCTCAAGGTATATCCTTTATGTAGGTCGTTATACTTTACCAACTTCTTCCAGCTGATACCAAATTCTTTTCCTATTGACTTAAAATTATCGCCTCGACGTGCTACCACATAGGCTAAATCATTAGCGAGGTACACCTGATGTTTGTGTATGGGTGCATTTTCAGCAGCAGCTGCAGCTTTACTCTTTCGTACTCTAAACCAACTACGCCCTGCAGTAGCACTATCGTATTTGTAGAGCTCATAATCTTCTATGATAGAAATGAGACGATTGGCATAAGAAGGGTCTGTAGCATAACCTGCTTTTTTTAAGCCTCTAGCCCAGCCTTTGTAGTCTGTAATATCCAAGTCAAATAGAAAAGCATAACGAGGTCCATTGGCCAAGAAGCGACCATGATCATCAAAGGAGTCTTGAACCGAGCGGTAGTTCCTAAAGCATTCTCCACGTGCATCATCATCGTGATAAGACTTGCGCCCTTTCCAGTTGCGTCCACATTTGATACCAAAATGATTATTTCCCTTGCGAGCCAAAGTACTGCTACCCGCACCACTCTCTAAGAGACCCTGAGCTAGGGTAATACTGGCTGGTATCTTAAACTCATTCATGCTTTGAATGGCGAAGTCTTTGTACTTTTCAATATAGTTCTTGTATTTTTGATTCTGTGCAAACAGGCTTAGGGGCAGACATAGGAGTAGAGAAAGCCAAAGCATTCTCGATTTTACAAACTGCATATTCTATAGGTTTGAGTGTATACTTTTACAAATTACACAAAAATAATTGTGATTACCAATCTCTTTTCTAACTTTGTATACATCCGTATTGTGGAATAATATACTATCACGCATATGAAAGACTTAACAATTACAACAGTCATAAAGGTTTATCAATTTGATGAGCTATCCCCTGAAGATCAAAACCTAATCACACAAGCCAAAGAGATGTGCAAAAAGAGCTACGTACCCTACTCTAAATTTGCAGTGGGTGCAGCCGCACTACTCAACAATGGTGTTGTAGTGAAAGGAAGCAACCAAGAAAATGCAGCCTATCCTTCGGGTACTTGTGCCGAACGCACTACTATTTTTTACGCTAACTCAGAATATCCTGATCAAGCTGTCAAAACACTGGCCGTTGCTGCCTTCAATAAGGGGAGTTATTTAGAAAAACCTATTCCTCCTTGTGGGGCTTGTAGACAGGTTTTACTAGAAACAGAAAAACGATACAACCAACACATGCGCATCTTACTCTACGGAGAAAAAGAGATTTATGAATTTAGAGGAGGTATCAAAGATTTACTCCCACTATCTTTTGATGCGGCAGCAATGGATTAAATTATGATGAATCAACGCAAAAGGTGGTGGTTCATTTTTTATCAAAATAAAATAGTAATCGAACAGACAAATGAGGGGTTGTACACAATCCCTCATTTGCTAGATATGCCACTGCCTAAACCACCCGTGGAGCACATCCATGAGTTCACTTTTCAGGAATATGTGCCTTGTATCGCTTTTGAGCTGTCGGAACTACCACCTCTTATGAGTTCTTATTCATTGGTGGGGCTTAGAGATTCTTACGATTACTTAGCACAAACACAGTATCTAGCTGCAGGCTATGCTAGTCAACTAATTTACTGGGATAAGACAAGCTGCTTTTGCCCTGTCTGTGGAACAGAGCCCAAAAGAAAGGCTTTAAACATGAAGAAGTGTCCTCACTGCCAAAAAGAACTATACCCTCCTGTACAAACGGCTGTCATTGTTTTGATTCAAAAAGGAGAGGAGATCTTACTAGCTCATGCGCACAACTTCAAAGCTGAATTTTATAGCCTAATAGCAGGTTTTGTTGAGATCGGAGAGACCTTGGAAGAGGCCGTACAACGAGAAGTGAAGGAAGAAACGGGCTTGGCTATTCAAAACATCCGCTATTTTGGGAGTCAGCCTTGGCCCTACCCTTCAGGTCTGATGGTAGGCTTTGTTGCCGATTATAAGTCTGGAGAGATTAAACTGCAAGAGGAAGAGCTTCGAAGTGCTGCTTTTTATAGCAAAGAAAATCTCCCTACACTCCCTCAAAAGCTGAGCATTGCTCGCCGATTGATTGATTGGTGGCTTACAAAGAAGCAGTAAACCTACAAGTCTTTTATCAATATTTTGGAGGTGTCGGCCAGATACTTCTTACGCGCATCTATTAAAGTGGCCCATTGGCTACCAAATTCTTCTTCATTATCGACCTTGAAATCTTCCGAACCAAACTGATCTATTTCTTCTAGTAAATTGGATACCGTAAGCTGGCTTATATCTACAGAAGGTTGGTAAGTTATTGCCTCACTTTTATGATCAGAAAGCACCTCATGGATAAAGCCTATCTCTTGAAGCTCAAACAAGGTGCGGTTAACTAGTCGTATGGGTATCTTATAGAGATTAGATAACTCATCTGCCGAGTAGGGTTCTTCTTGCTCTTCAAATCGTTTGCATATCAAAGACATAATAAGTAAGGATATGAAGTCTCGGTAACGCCGACTTACATTCCGCGTATCCTTATCAAAGCTAAACAAGCGAATATTCTGAGAGGTATAGGTCATTTGTACTCCAAAAAGGCAGATGGTCCAAGAGGTTTGTAGCCACAATAAAAACAAAGGCAGGGCAGCAAAACTACCATAAATAGCATTGTACTTTGATACCCAAATCTGTCCACTGATGTAGAAGTACTGAAAGAACTGATAGACGGTACCAGCCAAAATGCCTGCGGGAAGTGCATAGCGAACATGCACTTTGGTATTGGGCATAAACACATAAAGCCCAGTAAACATCAACCAGGTTATCACAAAAGGTATCATGCGAATTAGGAACTTAGAAAGCGACCCCAGTAATATATACTTATCCATACCTGACAGGGCTGTACCTATGAATAGCGTAACCCCACTGGAGAATACAATCAGCATGGGAAGTAGTAAGAACATGGAAAAATAATCGGTTATCTTACGGTACATTTTCCGTGACTTTTTCACTTGCCATATTTGGTTGAAGGTGATTTCAATGTTATTTATCAGGTTAAGGACGGTCCAAAGCAACATAATCAAACCGATACCTATAAAAATTCCTCCCTTGGCATGTTCGAGATAGGAATCCACAAAAGAAAGAATGGTTTCAGTAGTCTCGTTCTTACCTCCAAAACTGCGAAACAGTTGACTCTCCATTAGGTTGTCAAATCCAAACCCTCGAGCAATGGCAAAAAGTATGGCAAGCATGGGCACTATAGCCAAAAGAGTGCTATAGGTAAGCGCTGAAGCCTTAGTGGCTATGCGATCACTCACAAATTGCTGGATAGTTACATAGATGGTTTTAATGATATTATAGAGAGAAAACTTGCGCTTCGTGACCTCACTCTCAGTCACGCGCCAAATATCAACAGTTATGAATTGAAGGAAATCGGATATTCTTTTGTTCATCTTCTTCTATTAAAAGAGTAGGAGATTAAAAATAAAACAGTTGGTCGATAAGCCGAGTTCTGTATCTTATCCTAAGAATAAGATGTCTGTCATTTATCTACGCGCAATGTCACCATTACGCTCTAGCAGTCTACCCTCCGACATTGAGCGAGCAGCTCTTTTAGCGCCGGTATACATGACCTTACAACTCCCTTTGCGTACAGCTTGCATGTCACCATACAACTGGTAGGCTCTTACCCTACCTTCTCACCCTTACCCGGAGGCGGTTATTTTCTTCTACGCGACATATCTCTCACGAAATACTTCCCATTAAGAAGAGGGATGCTCTGTGTTGCTCGGACTTTCCTCTTGTACATTACTGTACCAGCGACAGACTGACCAACTGATTTTATGCTTACAAAACTAGTTGTTTTTTTACACTTCGCACACTAAATCCCCATAAATCATACAAAAATCAAGCTAGGCTCAAACCAACAAGCCCCAAAAGATCACTAACACTAATAGGAGCAAGTCAGGGAGGTATTATTAAAACATTCCCTGACTTGCTCCTATTTTGATGAGCCAGAGCTATAGATAGCTCTTATTTGTATCCTATAAATAATCAACCTATCTTTGGGGTATTATTAATTAAATTATTTACAAAATGCCAAACACGCCAAATTGTCCTAAGTGTGATTCACAAAACACTTACTTTGACGGAATGCTATTTATTTGCCCCGACTGTTTTCATGAGTTTACTGATAAACCAGCTGAAAGCACTGAGGAGCCTAAAGCTGTAAAAGTAGTAGATAGTAATGGTACAGAACTACTAGAAGGAGATGATGTGACTGTCATCAAAGACCTAAAGGTGAAAGGCTCTTCTATGGTAGTGAAAAGAGGTACAAAGGTAAAAGGTATCCGTCACACTGAAGATGACCCTACACACATTGAAGGAAAAGTGGACGGTTCATCTATCTATCTTATGACTTGCTTTTTAAAGAAAAACTAAAAAGATAGTTGACAAATTTTCGTTAAGAGGGAGCTATATGGCTCCCTTTTTTGGCATTAAAGCCTTTCTGTTCAAAACAATACATTATATCGCTTGTTCTTATTAAAGACAACAAAAAAACAAACTGTTATGAATAAGAACCCACTATGGAAGGCTATAGAAAACAGAAGATCATTCTATGCTATTGACGACCAAATAAATTATAGTCCAGAACAAATCAAAGAGGTAGTAGATTTGGCTGTGAAGCACGTGCCCTCTGCCTTCAATAATCAATCAACTCGCTTGGTATTACTCACAGGTGAGCAACATAAAAAGCTATGGGACCTTACAAAAAAGTGCTTAAAGGAGAAAATATCTGCTGAAGCTTTTGTAAATACAGAAAAGAAAATTGACACTAGCTTTAGAGCAGGCTTTGGTACAATACTTTATTTTATTGCCGACTCAGACACCCAAGCCCTTATGCAACAATTCCCCCAGTATGCAAGTAATTTCCCTACTTGGGCAGAACAGTCTTCAGGGATGCATCAGTACATTCTTTGGACCTTATTAGTAGATATGGGCTTAGGTGTATC
>JASLIW010000136.1 GCA_030152865.1 Bacteroides sp. | reverse complement strand
AATACCTGTAGTATCTTGATGTATTTCAAATGTTAGCGAATCTACTCGAACGGAGTCCATTTGGAAATCCTGTATACCAGCCCATCCGTTGATACCCCACATGGGGTTAAAGGTGAGATTGGCTGAAGAGCCTGAATACTTAATGTTGTTATCTCTAAGGTAAGTGGAAACAATATTCTTATTACCTGATGACCACGATAAGTTACCATCTGGTAGATGGGACTGTAGGTCTTTGTAGTCTAGCTGTAAAACCTCCAACTGACTTAAGAAACTAGTCAGCAACAGCTTAGACTTATCAAGTAAATCATGCACAGAGCGTCTGGCTCCAAAACTCAATTCTAAATCGCCCGAGTTTAAACTGAGATTAATAGAGTCGGAATCCGTATATACGCCCGCACGAATCTCAGCTGGCTCTTTGGGCCTGCTCTTCAGTAGGCGTAGCTCATATAAGTCGATGTGGCTAATAGCCAAGTTGTAATCTAAACTCAAATCAGGTTTGATCAAATCATAGTACCCATTTAGACTACCCTTAAGTAAAGTGTTGTCACTGCTTACTTCCGTAAATAAGCGACCTTGCTTCAAGGAGGCATCTAGACTTATGTTATTTAATAAATAACTTCCATATATTAATCGATTCATGCGAGTATGCATAAGTGATTTGCTTTCAGGTGAAAAGAAGTCTAAACCTTGACCCTGCGCAGATACTTGCATGGATAAATTGTGAAGCGGTTCTTGAGGTAAAAAGTGATTGAGATCTAAAGAGTCCACCTGTCCTTCAAGCAAGTAGTTTTCTGTTTCAGAATTGTAATTTGCTTTAAGGTCTATTAAGCCACTCGCTTCGCTTAGGCTAAACTCTCCTTGATATTTGTCCCCATCAACAGCCAATAAACCTCTAAGTACCATATCTTTAGGCAGGTGTATTGTATTGTCTTCAGAAAGCCACCCATTAAAACAAGAAAGATTATAGAGGTCGGCGAGCAAGTCTAGCTGTCCTTGTCTTTGCTCGCCACAAGCTTGCTTCAAAGCACCAGCGGCAGTGACAATAAAAGAATCTGACAATTCTAAATAGACGTCTTCAATCTCCATTTTTTGAGCACTACCACCTAGGTTTATTTTACATTTGATAGGGCCCCACTTGGAGTAATCAAAACGCTCATCTTTCACTCCCAATACAGTGGCCAGCTCCTGTAAGCTTAAGTGTAGTTTAGCTTCCAACCTGCTTTCAGACTCTGTCTCACACCAATCCATGGGTGCTGTCAAATTCAGTAGGAATTCAGATTGGGGGGTTTCAATCGTAAAGTCATGAGCACTTATAGACTTTTCATTTTGATGGAAACGCCCACGTATGGTGTCTATAATAAGTCCAGAGTGCTCTCTTAGCCCCAGTGAATTTAAGTTTAACTGCATTTGCTTTGCCGAATAGAAGATAGAGTCAGCCTGACAACTTAAGTCTGAAAAATGAAGGTTATTAAAATCAATTCCTCTTACTGTGTCTTGTACGCCTCCACTCCGATAAGAAAAGCTAGCCTGAGAGAGTGCAAAGTGTTTTAGTCCGTATTCTTCCTTTGCTAAATCTACTGAAGTCTGATCTACATCTAATCGGGGGATTTTAACTTTCAATCGCTGCTCAGCCAAGGGCATATTAAGGTTAATCTCACTCTCCTTAAATTCTATCTTGTTGAGAAGAACTGTCCAGTCGGGCGAACTACTTAGCGTATCCTTTTCTTGTGTTGTGGTATCGGTCAGCTCTATACTCAAGTTTGCTTGGTCTATGAACAAACGCCCAATATGAGCTAGATTTTTATCCAGATCTATTTCTCTGGTATTGACCTGAAGCTCTCTTACATCTCCAAATACACGCAGTCCTTCTAATTGTTGCCCGGTATTAATGTGTGTTTGATTCAGCTTTAATTCATCGAGTAATATCTTTTTCTTCAAAAGAGGTATAACTTGAACACGAAGATTCAAGCGTTCAAAGGTAAGTAGGGTATCTGGGGTATCTATAACGGCTACATCGCGGAGTAGTAAATTTAAGGGAAAGCGGAGATCTACCCTTCTTATTTTTATATCCATGCCCGTGGCCTTTGACGCATAGTGTGTTGCTTCACGTTGTATATAGTTTTGAATGGCTGGAATATACAACGCAACAATCAATACCGAAAAAAGGATAGTCGGAATCAGTAGCACGAGTAATATGCGCTTGACCCATTTTTTCTTCATAAAGTAGAAGTGTTTTCTTTTAATACATCGCCTTAAAAATACTTAGGCTTCTTCGTTTAACTAGTTATTTTACAGATGATAGATATTTTTCAACCTCAGTCTTTAATTGCTCCAATTCTATTAAGATAGCTTTGACATGAGTAATACACTCTTGTTCTGTATAAGTAGGTTTTTTTTGATCTAGAAAAGATAGTTTGGAGCTTAAACTTGTTGAACCAATCATTTTGACCATCGGATATATTTTATGACAAATAGCACCAATACCTACTCGATCCTTTTTTTCTAAAGCATCTTTTAGTTCTGTCTCATACTTTTCGGACTCCTCTATAAAGGATACTAATATGGCTATCATTGCCTCTTTATCTCCTTGAATAAAACGAAGCAAGTTTTCCACATTAAAGGAATTAGCTACAGACTCCGGATTTTCGAGTGTATTATCTATCTTTTGCAATTTACTCAAATTTAAATGTCCATCTAAGTAGTTTTGATACTTTAAAATAACATCAGTTGCAGAAAAAGGTTTCTTTAAAACACCAATAAAGCCATGCTCTATCATCTTTTCTGCATCAATCTGATCGCGAGCAGAAACGGCTAAAATTGGAATTGTTTGATAAGAGCTGCAATTGCTATTACGTAGAAGATCGACTAAGTCAAAACCATTTATCTCTGGCATTTGGATATCTGTAATTAAAAGGTCTAACTGCTCTTCCTTTAATAACTCTAGTAAATTATTGAGATGATTGCAAATAAATACCTCAGCACCATGTTTTTCAAGTACAGTACGTGTCAACTTGAGCTGTATCTGATCATCATCCATTAAGGCTATACGTGTGGGCTTAGGAAAGGAATGATTAGCGTTTCCCTCAGCAACACCCAAGTCCTTAATCTCTACAGGTAGCAGCACCGTAAATTGAGTCCCTTCGTCCAAAGTACTTTCCACCTCTATACTACCTCCGAGGCGATTAACTATCTTTGCTACTATAGAGAGCCCTAGGCCAAACCCTTCTTTACCTTGAGCACTGGCTAAGCGAGTGAACTCATGAAATATTTTCTTTTTTTCATCATCACTCATGCCTCTACCTGTATCTGATACCTGTAATGTGACGCTGTGATTACTCAAGGTCACAGCAAGCTTCACACAGCCATGATCTGTAAATTTAAGTGCATTGGAAATCAAGTTATTGAGAACTTGCTTAATACGAATAGGATCTGATACAATCCACTGATCTAGCTCATCTTTGTTACAGTCTAGCTTAAACGCTATACCCTGTTTTGTAAACTGTGGAACAAATGACTGGTAAGTCTCATCAATAAAATCATCCAGTTTAAAAGGCACCAACTTTATGTCCGCTTTATTAAGATCGAGGGAGTGGTAATCAAGCAAATCATAAACCAGCTTAAACACATGATTCGTAGCTACATCCATGTTTTTTAGGTATTCTTGTTGCTCACAGTCAAGATCAGTCTTAGCTAAAAGCTCAGAGTATCCCATAATAGTCCCTACCGGGGCTTTGATATCATGAGTTATGGTAAGCATCAGCTTTTCCCTTGCCTGAAGTAAATCAGCGGCTCGCTTATTCGAAGCCTCTAATGCCCTACGGTATCTATTCCGCTTATTAATATCTCGAATAAGAAGAATACAGAAAAAAGTGGCTAGAAGTACTGCTACTATCGCTACTAAGCCTATCCATTCAGTCGCATTTTGTCGACTTATTCGGGCTTCCTCCATCCGCTCTATTAGCTCTTCTAACTTCTGCTGTTCATATTCACTCAGGTAAAGATCAATTTGCGCACTAATACTTTCATTGAGCTCTTCTAGCTCTTTTGCCCGCTTCTTGCGCTGAGCCTGAGCCCACTTTTCCCTGTTTATTTTCTGTTGAATTTCTTTAACGACTTGATTTGCTTTTTCATTAGTCGCTCCAGGAGCAGTATCAACTTCGACCTCTACAGAACGAGTTACTTGTACTGTGCTATCTGATTTGCTAGGTACAAAAGCCTCTGCTAGCCTTCGAAAGAATTTCTTCTTCTTGGGTTTTGTTATTATCGTGTCACTCTTCGTCAAAACATTGCGCTTAGTTAAGGCTTCAGTTTGAACATCTAAGAGTTTGTCTAAATCTTGTGAAGTTAAAAACAAATCCTCATTGAAGGAAGACATAGACTCTATTAACTCCAGTATCTTTTCGTCTTTTTCATGGACTAAGGCAGTAATACTATCTGTTTGAAGAGCTGTGTTTTCTTCAACCTGAGTTAGAACGTTGATGTTTTTATAAATAAAAAACAAAGTCAGTAGTAGAACTAGTAATAATACAGTATATCCTACTACAGCCTTTGCTTTTGTATATTTCGAAGGAGCTGCCATACATTAGAGGTTTAGCATTTAGTTTTTCGATAGAATCGAGCACATAGCAGAACCCCAGCTGTTGTCAGCCCAACGGGTAGTGCCATCCAAATCCCTAAGATACCCCAATTTAAAATAAATCCAAAGACATAACCCAAAGGTAATGAAACAATAAAGTAGGAAATAAAAGCAATAATCATCATAGGCTTAACATCGGCAATGCCCCGAAGTGCATTTGCATAATTGATTTGAAGCGCATCACCAAACTGATAAATAACCAAGGGCACCATCAGAGCCAAGATAATCGCGTTTATTTCTTCATTACCACTTTGCCCAAACCAATTAATAAAGTTGTGACGCAGTGAAAATACAATACTAGATAAAACTAGAGCAATCAAAACCGTAAGATGAAAGCCAGCTGTAGCTGTTTTACGAATATTAGGTGTATCATTGGTACTCTTAAAATTACTTACTCGTACAGCTACTGCAGCACCCATTCCATAGTAAACCATAAATGTAGCGGTAGATACGGTTATTACAATCTGATGTGCTGCTAAGGCTATATTTCCAAGCCATCCCACCATTACAGCACTTAGACTAAAACTAGCCGATTCAAGGCCCATTTGAATAGCTACCGGCCAACCCAATCGATTTAACTCCCCTACTCCCTTTCTACTTAAAGGCAAACGATAGAAACCTTCTTTGTACTTCTGGTATCTACGGGTAAAAAAGAAGATGGCTGCAAAGACAAGTGTCATTAAAATGCGTGAACATAGCGTACTCAAACCAGCCCCAATTAAGCCCATCTCAGGCAAGCCAAACTTACCATAGATTAAAGCATAGTTACCTATAATATTTAATGTATTACCTGAAATCAATAGCCACATAGCCATCTTTGTATCTGTGATTCCGTCTGCAAACTGCTTAAAGGCATTAAACAAAACCACGAAAGGCAAAGAGCAAAGCAAGATTAAGAAATAGGGCTTTATATAAGGTTCAATCAAGTCTTCAGGCTGTCCTAGGTTTTCGACATTGATGTAGACGATAAACATCACTAACGTAATGATTAAGCCCACAAACGCATTAGAAATCAGACTTGATTTCAAGGAATGCCCAGCCTCCATGTATTTCTTTTGCCCAAAAAGTTTACCTACAATTGGAGTTAAGCCATAACTAAACCCTGTAGCAAAAATAATAGGCAGGTTAAACACGTTATTTACAAACCCTACAGCAGCTAATTCTTCTTTGCTGTGCCAAGCAATCATTAGTGTATCAGCAAAACCCAAGACAATGACACCTAGCTGACCTATCATTATAGGTATACCTAGCTGTAGTAGGGCCTTATAGTGACCTTTGTACTTTTCAAAAAATCTATTCATCACTTTAAAACAATCTTTTTATTTGATACAATTATTCTTCTTTTCGATAATATAGAATAGCGCAATTAGAAGGCTGAAAAGCAGCTTGTGCTACCTCTTGTAAGTAATCTGCTGAGATAGCCTTATAATTGTCCACCTCAGTATTAATCCCCTCCACATCACCTAAGAGCTCAAACCAAGCCAAATTAGTAGCTACATTGAGGTAGTTGATGTTACTGAAGATGAAATTGGCTTCAAATTTATTTTTTACTTTAGTCAGCTCATAGGTACTAACCTTCTCTTTTTGGAGTTGCCTTAATTCATCCCATACAGCAGCTTCGGCTTGCTCTAAACTAATACCAGCATGCGGCTGCCCACAGATATGAAATAAACCAGCATCTACTGATCCCGAAATATAAGCATCAACCGAGGAGAATATCTTTTTATCGAGAACTAAATTCTGATAAAACCGACTAGAGGTACCATTGCTTAATAAGTCTGAGAGAATATCAAAAGCATAAAAGCTAGTACTCTTTCTGTCACTCATATGAAAAGCCATAAACAAAGAATCCAGCGGTACTTTACGTCTTACCTCTCTCCTTCGGGGTTGTAGCTGCTTAGGCTCAATGATCAAAGGCTTGGTATATGCACTGTAGCGGTCTATTGGACCAAACCACTTTTCTGTAAGCGCCAAGGTAGTAGCAAAATCAATATTGCCAGATACAGCTAAAATCGCATTATTAGGTGTATAAAACACATCATAAAAATCTTGAATTTCCGCTAGCGTAGCCGCCTTGATGTGGGAGATGTCACGCCCTATAGTGGGCCAGCGATAAGGATGAACCTGATACGCTAAGTCTCGAATTAAATGTCCCACATCTCCATACGGCTGATTTAAGTTTCTTTGCTTGAATTCTTCTATTACTACACCTTTTTGTACCGCTACAGCTTTCTCATCAATTACTAGATCTAACATGCGATCTGACTCCAACCAAAACCCTATTTCTACATTTTGAGAAGGTACGGTCAGGTAGAAGTTAGTAATATCATTATTAGTCCAGGCGTTATTCTCTCCTCCTGCATTTTGTAAGGGCTGATCAAAATTGGGAATATTTCTAGACCCCGAAAACATTAAATGTTCAAAAAGGTGAGCAAAGCCTGTCCGATTAGGATTTTCATCTTTAGCTCCTACTTTGTAAACTAGATTTAAGGCTACCATTTGGGTAGCCTTATTTTCAACATGCACTAATGTCAATCCATTAGCTAATATTTTTCTATTTATTTTTGGCATGATTAATCCACTAGAACAAGCTTGATAATTCGCACATCTTCCTCGGGTCTATCATTGCTATCTGTAGATACCTGCTGTATCTTATCTACGATATCCATACCCTCTACTACTTCACCAAATACAGTATAATTATTATCTAAGTGAGGTGTACCACCCACTGTGGTGTAAGCTTCGATTTGCTCTGGAGTGAAGTGGAAAGCCTCCTGCTCTGCAGCTTGCTTTTCTGCCTGAGCGATAAGCTCCTCCTGCAAATCATATAAAGCTTCATTATTCTGCTCCCTTTGAAGCTGCATAATTTCATCCTTACGAGCTATAGCCAACTGATTGAATAGCTGCCCTATACGTCCTTGCTCCATCTGTGACTCCATATTAAGAAGCTGTTCTTGGGTGTATACATTACCTGTCACGATATAAAACTGGCAACCAGAAGAGCGTTTCTCAGGATTTACCTGATCGGCTTGACGAGCAGCCGAAAGAGCTCCTTTTTTATGAAAAAGCTGAGGATAAACAAACTCGGCTGGAATAGTGTACCCAACATCTCCGGAACCCAGCATTTTACCCTTTGGAGCATCCTTAGAGTCGGGATCTCCTGCCTGAATCATAAAATCTTGTATGACACGATGAAACAATGTTCCTTCGTATGTTTTATTATTTACTAACTTCAAAAAGTTATCTCTGTGCTGAGGAGTTTCATCATATAGTTTTACGACTATATCTCCCATTGTTGTTTCTATTTTTACCATCATATTCTCTTTATTGCTACTACATCCTAATAGGATTATACTTAACATCAATAACGATACTAGCCTGTTTTTCATAACCTAGAATTATTAATTAATAGGCAAAAGTACAATTTATGTGCTTATTAACCTTTTATAATCCATGCTTTTATCTGCTTTTATTCGGATTCTGTATTTTTTTAACAGAAGATGACACTTCTAAAATAGTGGAAATGAAATAACTAGAAATAGATTAGAAGATTGAGCAAAAACACTTTACCTTTGTAGCTATAACTAAGCTAATTTGACGAACTTATTTTATGAAATCAATTCTAATTGTTGAAGATGATATAACTTTTGGCTTAATGCTCAAAACTTGGTTGACAAAGAAAAAGTTCAATACTACTCATGTGGGTACTATTGCCAAAGCCAAGAAAGAGATAGAAGATGAGTCCTATGATTTGATCTTATCTGATATGAGGCTTCCTGATGAACAGGGTGAAGATCTACTCAAATGGATTCATGACAAAGCTTATGCCATTCCTCTGATTATCATGACAAGTTATGCTGATATTCAATCGGCTGTTCGTGCAATGAAGCTGGGAGCCAATGACTACGTGGCCAAACCCTTCCATCCAGAAGACCTTCTTAGTAAAATAAAAGCCGCACTAACAAGTCAAAAGCAAGCTACGCAGACTAAAGTTAGCCCACAGAAAGAGCAAACAAAACAAGAAACTCTTCAAGGAAAATACATAGAAGGCAATAGCCAGGCTGCAAAACAGCTTTATAAATATGTTGGATTAGTAGCTCCCACAAATATGTCAGTACTGATTCAGGGAGACAGTGGCACAGGTAAAGAACACATAGCACAGCGCATACATAACTTAAGTGAAAGAGCAGATAAACCCTTTATAGCCATTGACTGTGGAGCTATACCCAAAGACTTGGCCGCTTCTGAGTTCTTTGGTCATATAAAAGGAGCCTTCACAGGTGCCCTAGAAAA
This sequence comes from Bacteroides sp., assembly GCA_030152865.1. GTDB lineage: Bacteria > Bacteroidota > Bacteroidia > Bacteroidales > Bacteroidaceae > Bacteroides_E. The sequence continues at coordinate 3,192 of JASLIW010000136.1, read as the reverse complement.
TAAGACGGGTGCCTTAGCTGCAGCCAATGGAGGTACAGTTTTTATGGATGAAATTGGCAATCTAAGCTATGATACACAAGTGCAATTACTTAGAGCATTACAAGAGCGTATCATCCGTCCTGTAGGCTCTAACCAAGAGATTAGCGTAGATATCAGAATAGTAGCAGCCACAAATGAGGATTTGCCCAAAGCCATTATCGAAGGAAATTTCAGAGAGGATCTTTACCACCGTATCAATGAATTCACTATTCAGATACCTAGCTTAAGCGAACGCAGTGAGGATATCCCACTGTTTGCTGAATTTTTCCTCAAACAATCTAATCAGGAACTGAACAAATCTGTCAAAGGCTTTACTCCTGAAGCTGAACTTGCAGTACAACAATACTCGTGGCCGGGAAATATTCGCCAACTCAAAAATGTAGTTAGAAAAGCAACGCTTCTAGCTCAAGGGGAGTATATCAGCTATGAAAATCTAGGAATGGAATTTCTTATCCAAACTACACCAGTTAATCCATCAACTATTCAGGGTAGCGAACTTAATAGCATACCCTCCATCGAACTATATGATGAGGATAGTGAAAAAGAGAAAATAATAGCAGCCTTAAAACACACCCAGAATAATAAAACTCAAGCTGCAAAACTCCTCAATATAGATCGCAAAACACTATACAATAAATTAAAGTTGTATAGCATAGACACTAATGAATTGTTTTAAACCTCAATTAATAGAATACACCCCTATACAAAACCAAGAGCGAGAACTTATCAGTTCTCGCTCTTACATATAATCATTCATAGAAAATAAAACTTTCCCATATATCAGTTTGGGGAACAGGTGCCAGTAAATCAAGATGCTCCTGGGATACAGGATGCACCAAGGACAAGGATCTGGCATGTAAACTAATGCTCCCGTCAGGATTTGAACGAGGAAAACCATATTTCAAATCTCCTTTAATAGGGCAACCAATCCTAGCAAGTTGGGAGCGAATCTGATGGTGTCTGCCAGTCAAAAGATTGATTTCCAACAAATAATAACTATCAGACTCCGCTATTAATCGATATTCCAATTCTGCTTTCTTGCTGTTCTTCCTTTGTTCTTCATAAGCATAGCTCTTGTTCTGTTTTGGATTACGCACCAAGTAGTGAACAAGTTTAGCTGCTCTCTCTCTAGGTTTGTTTTTAACTATAGCCCAGTATTTTTTCTCAACCTTATCGTCGTGAAAAAGCTTATTTAGTCTAGGAAGAGCCTTACTTGTTTTTGCAAACAATACCAATCCACTAGTAGGACGATCTAAGCGATGAACTACACCTAGATAAACATTTCCAGGCTTGTTGTACTTCTCTTTAAGAAACGCCTTCACCTTTTCAGGCAAAGGCGTATCACCAGTTTTATCTCCTTGTACTAGTTCACCACTAGCTTTATTAACTACAATAAGGTGATTATCTTCGTACAATATCTCCATTCAGACTACATATTCATTCCACCACAGCAGTGAATCACTTGCCCTGAAACATACGAAGATAAGTCTGACGCTAAGAAGGTAGCTACATTAGCTACATCTTCGGGAGTACCACCACGACGCAAAGGGATTTGCTTAGCCCACTCTTTACGTACGTCTTCAGGTAGAGCCTCTGTCATAGCCGTTTCAATAAAACCAGGAGCTATAGCATTAGCTCGAACCCCTCTTGAGCCGATTTCCTTTGCAATAGACTTAGCCAAACCTATCATACCTGCTTTAGAAGCAGAATAATTACATTGACCAGCATTACCAGACACTCCTACTACAGAAGCCATATTGATAATACTTCCTCCTCGCTGACGCATCATAATAGGCGTACACGCATGAATAAAGTTAAAAGCAGATTTTAGGTTAACATTAATAACCATATCCCACTGATCCTCTGTCATACGCATCATTAGACCATCACGAGTAATACCCGCATTGTTAACAAGTATATCAATAGATCCAAAATCCTTATGTATTTCTTTTACAACCTCTGCTGTTTGTGCAAAATCAGCAGCGTTTGATGCATATGCTTTAGCTTTAACACCTAAAGCCTCTATATCTTTAACTGTGTTCTGAGCATTCTCTTCGACTTTCAAATCAGTGAAAGCAATATTAGCTCCTTCAGAAGCAAACTTTAAGGCTATTGATCTCCCAATACCTCGTGCAGCACCTGTAATTAGAGCTACTTTACCATCTAATAATCCCATAGTTTATTTATTTAAATTAGTATTATTATTTAATGCACCCAGGACAATGTTAGCGATGTAACGTTTCCTAGTTTCATATTCTATATTTGCACCAATCTGACCACGAATAAAAGGAACCTCTACGCCTTTTAAGCAATAATGTATCAGAGATGCAGTCATTTCAATATCTTCTACATGAAAAAGATCTTGAGCCACACCATCGGCCAAGATTTTCTTTATTAAACAAATCTCCTTCTCATCAAACTCCTTACGCACATTCTCAACTTTCCATATATCACGGAAAAAGCTAGCTTTAAGTGTCCCATTACGAAATACAACTTCTTTCACAGCTTCCAAACGTGCATAAATCAACTCAATAATCTTCTTGTCTGGAGCCAAGTCTTGTTCACTTACACTCTTCAAGTGTTTCCAAAGCTTGTCTAGTTCTGATTGTACCACAGCAAAATACACCTCCTCTTTATTCCTGAAGTAGGTGTAAAGCGTTCTCCGACCTTTTTTAGAGGCCTTAGCGATATCATTCATAGTCGTATTATCTACACCATCCTTAGCAAAAAGGAGGCGAGCTACATTAATCAATCTTTCCTTAGTCTTTGGAATTCTCATTTTCGTATCGAGTGTGCAATAAAGTAACGATAAGTAAAATTAGCTTTTTTCCCATAAGCATACAAATAAAGTGCCCTTAGAAAGCAAATATAAATCCTAGCCTACCCAGCCTAAGAACTGGATTAATAAAATATTATCAAATTAAAACTTTGTACGTTTGGATAATCCCAAGTAAAGCATTATCTTTGTGCATACAAAATCGCGGAGTGGAGCAGTGGTAGCTCGTTGGGCTCATAACCCAAAGGTCGTTAGTTCGAATCTAGCCTCCGCAACTAGCAAAGGAAATCCATAAGGGTTTCCTTTTTTTATTAGGCTAAACAAATACTGAGCTTATCGCATAACGAATACTTCATCAGCTTATGCCAAACCACCTA
>JASLIW010000131.1 GCA_030152865.1 Bacteroides sp. | reverse complement strand
CACATCAAAGCCCCATACATTGGCCATCCGGTTTATGTTTCTATTTACTCGCCCACAATGTGCACCAGAGGCGAGTAGGTAGGTAGCCATATCCAACACAAGATTAGCTAGACGCTGTGTGTTGGCCTTAGTTTTGTTTTTTGATTGTGTAGTTAGTTCATCCATAATGATAGGAGATTTTGTAGAGAGCTGAAGTTTATTTCTCTTCCTTCTTATCTTTCGCTGTTTTCAGTTTTGCTCTCTTTACAGATCTTTTGGCTGTACCTAGCCTTTTAGCTTTTTCCCAAGCCGCCCTACGAATCTCATAATCAGCATACTGTTTTCCCAAATAATTATCAGCCATAACAGGAGTGTTTTTAGTTTTAATAAAATAGCTTAGCAACCGCTTCCATCTATATTACAAGTCTCACCTTTACTAGACTTTGGAGTCTGTAAGCCTGCTTCCTCAGGCTTAAGAGTAACAGTTCCATCTTCAAGAACAAAACAGGGAATACCAGCGGCTCCCATTTGCTTAGCTTGGTCAAAGACGGCATGCGTATCACGTAGCTTTAAGAACTCCTTGAGGTGTTTTACGTGTGCTCCTATATCAATAACTTCATACCTACTATTTCCTTTTACTTGCTCATCTAAGTCTGTACAATCAGGACAAGTACTCATACCATATATCTTTATCATAGCGATTTGTTTTAAATAATTACTTATTATATCAGCTGAAACAAAAATATACAAAATTGGATGAATAAAAGTGCAAAGAAGCTATGATATTCTTAGCCTCCACTTAGATACCGCTCTAAGTAGAGGAGACTAAGTGAACTACATAGCCCAGTTGTATCTTAAAATCACCCTCGCTAGTATCCAAACCAGAGAAGCTTTGAGGGGTAGCATCTCCATTCCAAAATTAGAATTTAACCAGCAGTAATTGAAGAAAATTAAGCAGCTCAAATCCCCAGCAGGTATATCGCTTGCTAAGTGGAGAGAAGCTGCTTTGGATTCAAGCATGTATTTCTTTGGGTTGAGCAACTTGTTTCAAATCATACATGCTGTTTAGACATCTTAATAAGCTTTGTTTTCATATTATGCTTCTTTAGATACCGCTCAATGTATCTATAAGTGTCTGCATGAATCAAAGGGTCACCCTTAGGAAAGTCATTGTAGATAATTGTATCTATATCGATATGACGAGCTAAACAAGCCTCAATACTTAGCAAGGTATGATTTAAGCTTCCCAATTTAGATGAGCTAAGTAAGATCAGTGGGTACTGATTGTCCTTAATGAAGTCTATCGTTAAGTAATCATCAAGCAAAGGAACCATTAAGCCCCCAGCACCTTCAAGAAGCACCCTATCATACTTTGACAGAAGATAACAAGTACAGTCTTTTATTTTCTCTAAAGAAATAGTTTGCTGATCTATTTGTGCAGCTAAGTGTGGAGAGCAGGGATGAGTAAAGAGATAGGGGCAGGTATATCCATTTATATCCTCATCGAGTGGTTTCATGCCCATAAGCTGTCTATGCATGCTAATGTCTTCTGAGACATCCGATGTGTTGCCTGTCTCTACTAACTTTTGCGTAACAACGCGATACCCTTTTTCTAGCCATAGATTTGCTAGGTAGCCTGTGGCAACACTTTTTCCAACATGAGTATCAATACCACTAACAAAATAAACTCTTTTCATATTATCTTTTTTTTAACCCGATATACAAAGGGTGATAGGTTAATGTAACTTGAGCTGACTCCGTAAAGTACTTGCTATATTGTGTACAGAAATCTTTAAAATCTGCTTTAGTCCAAACTGTGTTGAAGCTGGCGTTTACACCTGTATATTTTAAATGCTTTAGTACATCATAAGGACAATCAAACCTAAGCTTTAGGTGCTCCTCTTTGGCAAACAACAACTCATAACAGTCAGGTAGTAACTCCACAATTTCTGAGCATGAGTGATAAGTAAGCCCCCTATTGGTAATAGCCCTAATCTCTTTCAGGTTATCTGGGCCAAAACTACTAAAGAACAGAAAGCCCTTTTCTTTGATATGTTGAGCTATTTGATTCAGAAAGTCAAGCAGATCGTTAAACCATTGAAAACAGGAGCTAGAGGCAACCAAATCCAGATGATAGGGAAATCGGAGCTCCTCTGCATCACCTACTAATACCTGATAGTTTATCTCTTTTAAGGTAGGCCTCAGTAAGTCTTCCACATACTCATTGAGATCGTTTAAGTAATAGGTAGAAGGATTCAACTGGGCTATATACTGACTCAGGAAGCCAGTACCACAACCTATCTCTAGTATTTTGTTCCAAGCCTTATCTTGAATATACAAGCTCATCAAGTGATGCAAGTGTTCAGCTATTTTCTTTTGAGCAATGGCATATTCATTGTACGAAAAGCTAGTCTGCTCAAATTTCTTTTTTAGTTGTGTTTTCTTATTCATAAATAAGCGTCTATAATTTCTTGAAATGGAATGAAATGTGCCCTCTGTTTTAACTCTACGGGGTATCCTATCCATGCTTTTTGCATATTTTGGAGGGGAAAGATAAGGTCATTCATACCAATAATTACTTGGGACCACTTTGTGCTAATACTGGTGTTGAGTGCTGCCCATTTCCTGAATTGATTAAGCTCTTTCTGTTGGTCACTGATTGATCGCTTAGGCAGTAGTTGCTCATAGCGTTTTAGGTTTTTAGCACCTCCCATCATCCTTAGAAAGAATTTATGAGAAGTGAGTGCTGAAAAACCCTGCAAAGTGGCTTGAAAGATAGGAGTAGGAATTCCCTTATCATTATCGACAGGATAAACAGTACCATTAACTGCTATTGCTAAAGAAACCCGAGACAGGTAAGATAAAAAGTAGTTGGCTATCGTCACTCCAAATGACCAAGCAATAACAATAATAGATTCATACAACTCTATTTCTCTTAGAAATGAGTGATCCAAGTCCGAATAATCACTTAGTAATAGCAGATCATAGTGGTTTTTATGTACTCCCACCAAGATGTGTTCATCACAGCCCCATCCGTTAAAAATTAAAATCAGGTTCTTGTTGTTTTCTTTGGTATGCCAGTATAAGTTCATAAATAGTATTTATTTCTAATTGTGTCATGGTTGCTGTTAAGGAAAACCGAATGCGAGCTTGATTGATAGGAACTGTTGGGTGTCTTATAGCAGAGACCCAAAAGCCTGCACTCCTCATTTGTGCCACTAATTCTGAGCAGGCTTTGTCTGTCTTAAAAACCAGAGGTACCACCTGAGAGTTTCCCAGTATAGGCCATCCTGCTAGCTTTTCCCTAAACGCTTTAGAAAGGCACTTCAGGTGGCGACGCTCTTGGTGCATCTTTAGCATTTTGTTAAAAACAAACCTGGCCCAGTAGGTATTTATAGGTGATCCAGCAGTGGTATAGATGAGTGATCTGCACCTATTGATTAGGTATTCACGACTGCTTCTATCTAGGATAACAAAGCCACCCTCAGAGGCAAGAGCTTTACTCAGTGTCCCTACTAAATAGTCAATCTTATCTAGCACTCCTTCTGCTTCGGCACAGCCCAGGCCGTGCTCACCATATACGCCAATAGCATGAGCTTCATCCAGGTAGATCTTAAACTTATACTTTTCTTTTAGTTGGACCAGAGCCTGTAAGTCTGCAAAGTCGCCATCCATACTAAAAAGACTCTCCGTAAGCACATAGATATTCCTATATTGACCCTGGTGCTTTTTGAGTAGTTTTTCTAAATGATTATAATCATTATGTCGGTACCTAAGCCAGCTGCAAGAAGCCAGCCTTAACCCATCAATTAAGCTTGCATGAATTAGCTTATCGGCTAGGACTAAATCATCCTTAGTGCTTAGAGCAGCTAGCAGGCCAATGTTTGTGTGGTATCCACTGTTAAATAGCAAACACTCTTTGCCATAAGAACTAGCAATAGTCTGCTCCAACTCTTCTTTACAGTTAGTATTACCCGTCAAAAGTCGGGAAGAAGTTGCACCCATAAGATACTGATCTGTATCAAGCGTATGCAGAAACTCCCTTTGCCAGTCTAAGCGGGCACTAATCCCTAAATAGTCATTGGAAGTCAGGTTAAGATAGGGTTTATTAGCAATAATAATCTTATCTCCTCGAATTTCAGAAGGTATTAAGGAACGCAAAAGTCCTTTGTCCTTTAAGGCATGTAAGTTTTTTATCATCTCAAATACTTTGTAATAACAGCACAAAAAGCTGAACATAGAAAGGATAATTCACTACTTGTAATAACATAGGGAGGCATCATATACACTAATTTACCAAATGGACGGATCCATATCCCATGCTCAACAAATAGCTCTTGTAGCAGGTCCATCTTTACCTCATCTTGAAGCTCCACAACGGCAATGGCTCCTAATATTCTTAGCTCGACTACAGCCTCTAGTGTAGCTAGACTAGCTAACTCCTTCTTCAATTGTGCCTCTATCTGCTTCACCTTCAGCAATACCCTATTCTGTTCTATCAGGTCAATACTTGCATGAGCTGCTGCACAAGCCAAGGGATTACCCATAAAGGTAGGGCCATGCATAAAGACACCTGGATAACCCTCTGAGATGGTGTGTGCCACCTGATGTGTAGTTAGTGTACCCGCAAAGGTTATGTAGCCTGAGGTTAAGGCCTTTCCAATACACATTATGTCAGGAGAAATATCAGCCCATTCGCAGGCAAACATTTTACCTGTTCTGCCAAAACCTGTAGCAATCTCATCAACGAGTAGCAGAACATCATACTTATCACACAGATCCCTCAAGCCTTTTAAGTACTTTGGGTGGTAGAAGCGCATTCCACCGGCACCTTGCACAATAGGTTCAATAATAAAGCCTGCAATCTCATGCTGTTTTTCTTCAAAAAGCCTTTCAACCTCATCTAAGTCGCTTGGATCCCACTCTTTATTAAACTTGCAAGATGGTTTACTTACAAAATACTGAACAGACAGTGTGTTGGTAAAAATTTGATGCATACCTGTAACAGGATCACAGACAGACATAGGATGCCAGGTGTCACCGTGATAGCCCGAACGAACCGTAGCAAATTTGCACTTTTGAGGGCGCCCCAAGCTATACCAATATTGCAAAGCCATTTTAAGTGCAACCTCTACAGCAACGGAACCTGAGTCACTGTAAAATACGTGTTCCAATCCTTTAGGAGTCATGTCAATCAGCCTTTTGGCCAATCTTATCGCAGGCTCATGTGTAAGCCCACCAAACATAACATGGCTCATCCTATGCAACTGCTGCGTAATCGCCTCATTCATATAGCTGTTGTTGTAGCCATGGATGACTGCCCACCACGATGACATCCCATCAACCAGCTGGCGCCCATCACTAAGCTGAAGATACACTCCCTGAGCAGATTCTACCAAATAACTTCGTATGGGCTTGGTGGGAGAAGTGTAAGGATGTAAAACATGCTTTTCATCGTAATCTAGTAGTCTTTTTGTTTTATTATTCATCTGATTAGAGCTCATAATTTAATTCTTTAAAGTGTTTGATATCTTCATCTATATCATAAGCTGTAGTGGTTAGTAAGTTACCCACCATTGACGCACTCACACCACACTGCAAAGCTTTATCCTGTATATGGCAAATACGCACTCTTCCTCCAGCCAAACGAATGTCGGCTTCTGGGTTTATTATTCTAAATAGGGCAAAGGTCTGTAAGAGCTCTTTGTCAGTTAGTGGCTTTGCCTGTTCTAAGGCTGTGCCTTTAATGGGTATTAAAACATTAATCGGAATAGAAAGAATTTGGAGCTTTTGCAACAATACAGCCATCTCTATGCGTTGTTCCATAGATTCACCCATTCCAATGATACCTCCCGAACAAACCTCCATTCCTACTTTTTTGGCCCATTTGATGGTCTTTAGCTTTTGTTGCTGCGTATGGGTACTGCATAATGTAGGAAATAAAGAAGGTGCAGTTTCAATGTTGCAGTGGTATCGACGGACGCCTGCACTGTAAAGCTCCTGTAGCTCTGATTTATTCAGCAAACCCATAGAAGCACAGAAATTTAATGAAGGATAAATCTGTCTAGCTTTTCGGTAGAGCTGAGTGGCCCTCTTCACCTGTTTGGCTGGTAGTTTGCGGCCACTAGTAACTAAGGAGAAAAACTCCACTTTTTTATTTTCAGCAAGATTGGCTTTGGCCCAAACTTCTTCCTCTCTTACAAAGTCATAGACTTTCACATCTGTGTTGTGGAACATAGATTGGCTACACCACTTACAATCTTCCGTACATTTGCCTGATTTGGCATTCATGATCATACATGTAGATAATTTACGACCTAAGAAATGCTCGCGTAAATCATTGGCTAAGGTAAATAGCTCATCATCAGACCACGTTTTTAGTAGTTTTAGGGCCTCGGCATACGTAAGCCTATAGCCATTGATAATTTTCTGTTTCATATTAGCATAAAAAATCCCTATAAACACGGTGATTAGTCGTGTCTATAGGGATGTGTATTTTCAAGGAGTTGAGTTTTTTTAACTGCTCAACCTCTACTTCTTTACTTTCTATATATTCAATTAAAAGGGCTTGTTCAAGAATAGTATCTTCCCATGGAATATCCCAATCGAGCAATAAACCCAATAAATCATCTATTTTAATTAAGCGAACCTTGTCATTCTTACTTACACCAGGTTGTTGTAATAGATTGTCTTTAAAAGCAGAAATAGACATGTTTTGGATGTGCACAACAATGCCCAAACTTCTAAATACAGCCCAAGAAGTTCTAGCCCAGCGTGCAAACCACACTCTCGATTTCGATTCTATTTTACAGTTTTTCAAGTCAACTTATTTATTACGCACAAATATACTTAAAATAAATTGAGTAATAATTAATTACAATCTTATTAATTAGATTTTGGTGTTATTGGTGATTGTGTTTTTTATTAATGGTGTTTTGCATTCTGCATTAGCTGTTGTTTTTCAAGGTGTAAAGGGCTTTTTTTAGAGGGATAAATATAAAATTTAAGTGATAAATGAGTTGGTCCAAAGACTCTTAAAGACTATTTTTTCAAAAACGGATAAACCCAAAACAAATAGATTAGGGGATCCCCATGACTGTTTCGATATTTGAAGCATTAAAGCTAATTAAGAAAACAGGCCATACCTATTCTTGCACACGAAGCATTGAATTATTTGTAGAATTAAGGGATATAACTAATCACTTTGCTAATATATGGAGCTATCTTTAGAGAAGTTCAAGAATTAGTTTTTTATATAAAAAACTATATAGCTATTATATCTGATCGAAATATTGGTGTGGATCTAGATCAATAGAATTTGTATTAAATGTCTTTAGCATATTTTTAAGCGTAATGAAAGAGTTTGATGAACACTATAATAAAAATTATTATTTTTATTGTAAAATAGTGACAGTTTAGTGAAACTGTCTCAGTGAATAGTTAGTAACTGATGTAATATGAGGGTTATTTCTAATTTAATCTTGTCTTTGAGCGACTGAATATCTAACAGTTTTTTTAATCCATATTGGATATACAGGTGTGAATTTTAATATGTTTCCATCGTTGATGAGATGAATATGAATGCTTATACTTAATAATATAATGTGGGAAGCTCTGAATTCGTTCCAAATTATTCACAAGGTATTACACTTTGTTTATCTATAATTTACTAAAGCTTACCTAAAGCTAACTTTTTTCAGTAGATAAGAAAGTCTCCCACTCTGCCAATAAATTAGCAATCATCTCCTTCACTGTAACAATAGCTTTGGCTTTAACCACAGAAGTACCAGCAAAAGCATACCCTTTATTATAGTTCCCCTTATAAGCATTATAAAGAGCTAACATAATACAATAAGGACTCTTCTCTACTTTACAAGTACGAATACAGTGAAAAGGACAAGATTTAGGGCTTGACTTACCTAAAGCTACTTGTTCTAAAAAAGGACTCTTTAAGGCCCTACCAGGCATTCCTACTGGACTATCAATTATTACTATATCCTCTTCTATGGCATCCACATATAGTTTCTTAAATGAATCAGAAGCATCACATTCAACAGTAGTAACAAACCTTGTACCTAATTGTACTGCTGAGGCTCCAAGATTCATTGCTTTATATACATCTTCGCCAGTAAAAATACCACCAGCCGCAATAAGAGGAATTGCTTTACCAGAAATCTTTTCAATTTTGGTAAGCTCTTTAACAGCTTCTGGTAGCATAGTTTCTAAACTAACAGCATCATCCTTTAATTGATTTTTTTTTAAAACCTAAATGACCGCCAGCCTTAGGTCCCTCTAGAACTATAGCATCAGGAAGATAGTCATAGCTATTTAACCACTTTTGGCATATTAAATTCAGTGCTCTTACTGATGAGACAATGGGTACTAATTTAGTAGAACTATCTTTAGGTAAAAATGAGGGCAGGCTAAGAGGTAATCCAGCCCCGCTAAATATCACATCAATTTTTTCTTCAATAGCTGTTTTAACCATATCAGAAAAATTAGTCATAGCTACCATTATATTCACACCAATAATACCCTTACTTTTTTGACGTGCTTTTCTAATTTCATTTCTAAGCCCTTCTATGCTAGCTGAACAAAAATCTAACCCCCTTCTTTTATAAAGTAAACCCAAACCAGCACTGGAAATAACGCCTACACCGCCCTCATTAGCAACGGCAGAGGCTAAGCCAGAAAGAGATACCCCAACACCCATACCACCTTGTACAATAGGAATACGAGCTAATAAATCACCCATTTTAAAATTATTCATAATAATGTTTTATATGATTACGTAAATAAATATAGTTCCAAAATAAACTAAAACCTTGAGGAGTAGATTTATTAAATCTAATTAGTTATTTTATACTTCTTTGTGTTAAGCTGTTGGAATAGGTTTAAAACAGACTATCACAGGCTAATAGCTTTAAACAAAATCAGAAATTGGAGCTTTTAACTTTTTTAGGATAACTAGTTAAGCAACATTGTTAACTTTTAGTATCCTGTAGTTGTTGTTAAATTCTTTAACGGTTTGATAGTTTAGATAGGAATGTTTTCTTTATTTTTTGTGCCAAAGTTCAATATACTCAAAAATTCTATTTCTCATTCGTTTTGGCCCAACAGATTTTGTTCTATAGATCAGTTTTGATTTCAGTAATTTGAATTTAATTTCTGCTACAACATTACTTAAGCAGTTTCGAGCTCGACTCATTGACTGAACGATAGTGTATGACTTCAAGGTGTCTTGAGTTACTATAGAGGCATATTGAGCCCCTCTATAGGAGTGAAATAGTTAAATTAAAACTATACTGAGTGCCAGTCTTATTATTTGTTGCCAAACCTATCTGTTCCATGTATTTAGCTACTGTTGCTTAATGCGTTTACACCAGTTCTACATAGCACCTCTTTGATACGTGAGCTACCATAACGTCCTTGGGCGTTATAATAAGCTGTTTTGAGTTTTTTTATTTTAAGACTATATTTGGCTTCTTTCGTTCGCTTTTAGGTGCTCTAATCCAATAGTAATAACCCCTACGTAAGACTTGCAAACTCGACACAACATTTCAATCCGCTATCTAAATCGTTGTCTATGTATAAATTTGATAGGTTTTAGATTGCTTCTGGAGATGATACTCATAGCTTTTTTTAATATCTCATGTTTTTGTAGTAGGCGAGCATATTCTTTTTTGAACTGAGTAAAAGCTTTAGTATCCTCACTTGCTGCTATATTCTTATAGCAAGGAAAGCTCTCTGTCCATTAGTCTTAATATTGGCTTAGTCAGCTATATAATTGCTTTACTGAGATTCCTAACCCACGGGAAAACTGAGTCTAATTATCTAGCTCATAACTCAGCTTCACTGCATTTTCCTTAAACACTCAGCCGTATACTTTTATTTGTTTTACTTAATAAAGACACTTTTTATCCTTTAACATTTGTGCAGGTAAAGTAAGCAAGTTCACCATTAATAAGATCTATTCTTGTTAGATATGTAATTTTCTCTTTTTTTGGAAGAAACTCCTCCATCTTAATTAAACAGGAGGATTGGTTGAAAACTGCGGCTATATCCAAACTTTGGATTTTGAGCAAAAACGGAATGCTGATAACACTAAACATCTAATATACAATTATTATTTCATATATATGTAAAATATCAATATTGATTTAGAGTATTGAAAACATTACTCGTGGTGATGGAGTTGTTTAAAAGTAGCAATGAACTTTTTTTACGGTATATAATAAATCCAATAGAATTTTAATTACAGCTAGTATTTTAAATACGCTTATGTTTGATTTCTTTTCTCGTGTTTAAGCCTAGATTAATAATCTTTTTTAACTGTGAAAATTTCATGTTGAGTCCATTAGGATGAGCAGTCCAATTATCTCCTTTATATTTAAACTGACTCGCTTCGACAGAATAGATATATACTTTTTCAGAAACACTAAATTTATCTTTTTGGTCAATTTGTTCAATCACATAATTGACAAAAGCCTTAAAAGTATCTTCCAAAAGGTCATTCTTGAATGATTGTTGACTACTTACGAAGTTTATCAAAGCTTCTTCTGCAAACTCAGCCAGAATTTTATTTTCAGTTTCATAAATTATCCCATTTCCAGTTTCACTCGGTATAGCAACTATTCCTCTTACAAAATCTTCATATGTATAACTTGGATGAAATTGAATAAGCTTGAAATATTTTTTTGCATAGTTGCTGGTTAAGATATGATCAAAAATATATTTAGCTATTGCATCTGCATACGGTTCTGTATTACTACTCCTATTTTTGTCCTTCCAAAGTTCTCCTGCCAAAGAGTCATATATTTGTTTATATGTTGGTTCTCGATCTTCACCTGTAGTAGAAACAATAACACTGTTATCTTTAATGTCTTTTATGGTGTATATGGTGCTTGATTAAGATCGCTGAACTTGAGCTCCTATTTGTAGTAAATCAGAATTAATAATATAATTATCTCTGATATTATTAATTATTAACTGTTTGGCTATTAGCTTAGCCTGTCTCGTTTTACCTGTGCCTGGAGGACCTTGTAATATTATTTGTTAGTACCAGTTGTTAATGTAGTTCCAAGAAGGAGTGTAATTACTTTTATGTGGTTTTTTAATGTTCCTTATGAAAATAGATTATTTTTCCCTGTCGGCTGCCCAGTCAAGAACTTTGACCTCTCTTAATCACATATCAATAAATAATTACATATCAAAACGACTCCGCTGTTATAGTTTTCCACCAAGCCCCTTAAACGGCTCTATGAAGGCACTGAGTCTTTGGAATACGGTTTGTTTTTTGGTGAGATACTTGGGATTCAGAG
>JASLIW010000118.1 GCA_030152865.1 Bacteroides sp. | reverse complement strand
GGTAACGTAATGGTCAATCCTAATACTTCTATAACCGAAGAACGAAGAAAAAGAAACAACCGCATTCTAAATATGAATGCCAGCGTTACTTATAAGATACTACCCAACTTGACATACCGTGGTATGGTAGGTATGGGACGTAGAGATATGGACAATGATGTGTTCTTTGGTCCACGAAGTAGCCAAGCACAACGTAGTGGAGGCCCTTATGCTGAATTGCGTAAATCAAACAGAGACAACTGGACCTATAGCAATACGCTGACTTACTCGCCTAAACTAGGTAGAGACCACAAGTTAGATGTTATGGTGGGTCAAGAAGAAACTTACCGTAGAGACAAAAACTTTGCACTCAGTGTGCGTGGCTTTGGTGACGATAACTTTGGTTTGAATGATATTAGCCTAGGCAAATTTGCCGATGTTCCAACTAATGGTATTTCTGATACTCGCCAGCTCTCTTTCTTCAGTAGGGTAAATTACAATTTGTTTTCTAAATACCTGTTTACCTTTACTGTACGTGGAGATGGTTCATCTAAGTTTGGTTCAGATAATAAATGGGGAGTATTCCCTTCAGGTTCATTTGCTTGGAGAGCATCTGAAGAGAAGTTCATTAAAGATTTAAATATCTTCTCGGACTTGAAAGTGCGTCTTGGTATAGGTACTGCAGGTAACAACAACATTCAGAACTACCTATCACTTATGAAGATGGGTTCAAGTTATATGCCCGAAAATGGAGTTCAAGAAAACTCTTACTACGAAATGCAGTTGGCCAATAGAAAACTGAAGTGGGAAACAGACGTTTCAGCCAACTTTGGAGTGGATATGGGCTTCTTTAACCAACGCTTACAAGTAAGTTTAGACTTTTACCGAAATGAGGCAAGTGATTTGCTTTTAAACAAGAATCTACCTCTCATTTCAGGGTTCAACAGCATGATTGCCAACATTGGTAAAACTCGAAATACAGGTTTCGAAATGGCAATTACCTCTTATAATTTTGATACTGCTGATTTTACTTGGAGCACCACATTAAATCTGGCAACCAATAAAAATAAAGTGATTAAACTGGCTGATGCTTCTACTATGCCTGTTCGTTCTAACTGGTCAAGTAATGAGTGGAACGGTTATGACTATATGATTAGGGAAGGTGAGCCTGTTGGCCAAATGTGGGGTAGAGTTTACGATGGTCTGTATACTGTTGATGATTTCGACTTCAATCCAAACGCAAGTAGTGAAGATGATATGTATACCCTAAAGGAAGGTGTTGTATCTATCTCAGGTCAAAAAGTTCGTCCAGGTTACTGGAAATACAAAGACTTAAATGGTGATGGAGTTATTGACAGCAATGATGAAAAAGTGATTGGAAAAGCACAGCCTAAAGTGTATGGTGGTATCACTAATAACTTTGCATTTAAGGGCTTTGACCTAACAATTGTTATGAACTACAGTTTAGGTGGTAAAGTGTACAACGCCAATAAGATGTTTTACACGATGACAAAAAACAGATACAAAAATGCATTGGACGATGTCTTGAATCGCTTTACCTATATTGATGCAAATGGTGTTAATGTCTATAAAGACCCTGAAGCACTGAAAGCTCTCAATGAAAACAACCATTATGCTTCTCTTCATGGTACGCAAAACCTTCAATTTAGCTCCAAGTTCGTAGAAAGTGCATCTTTCTTACGTATGAGTAATATTACCTTAGGTTATACGCTGCCCAGAAAGCTTACACGTCGTTTTGGAGTACAGAATCTCCGTGTGTACGCAAGTGTTAATAACTTATTTACTATTTCAGGTTATTCTGGTTTTGATCCAGAGGTAGATACACGCTCTAATGGTGGCTTAACACCCAACATTGATTGGGGAGCTTACCCAAGAGCAATAACATCATTATTTGGTCTAAACCTTACATTTTAATACGAAATAACTATGATATCAATATTTAGTAGAATTAAGAAAACTGCAGCTATTGCCCTTTCTGCGCTATTATTATCTTCTACTTTCATCAGTTGTGAAAGTCGTTTAGAAGAGAGAAAGTATAACTTTTATGGAGAAGACTTTTATAGCTCTACACGCCGCATGAACATGGGGGTACGTGGGGTATATGAGGTGTTCAGTGAATTAAACACTTACGGACAGTATTGGATGGTATATGATACCGATACCGATATTTCTCACGTTCACGGAGCTAATCTAGGTCATGTTGCTCGAGACTTAGGCCATTACAATGCTTATGCCAATCATCCTTGGTTAGAGCAATCGTGGGCGAGCTATTATGCGGGTATCAACAGAGCTAATCTACTCTTAGACAATGCACAAAGAGTAGAACTAGACGGAACAGAAGCAGATGAAGCTTTATATCGTAACTACATCGCTGAAACGAGAGCTATGCGTGCAATCGCTTACTTTGATTTGGTTCGTCTTTTTGGAGATGTGCCCTTGAAAACTGAGCATTCTGAAGCCCAAAATAATTTTTCAGTGCCTCGAACTCCAGCCGAAGAAGTATATGATTTCATTTTAGATGAATTGGAAGAAGCTAGCGCTGACCTTTTCAATTACGATGAATATCCTGGAGGATATGTGGGACGTGTATCTAAAACTGCAGCTCAAGCCATGTTGGCTCGTGTATACTTGTTTAAAGCAGGCTACAAACTAACGGTAGATGGAAAAATGGTTCGTCCAGACAACTACAAGGATTACTATAAAAAAGCAGCAGAAGTAGCTGACCAAGTGATAAAATCGGGTAAGCACGAGCTTAATAGTAGTTATGAACAAGTGTTCCGTAGTATGTGTGAGTTGAAGTTTGAGCCAAAGGAAAATATTTTTGAAATTCAGTTTTTCAACCCTATAGGCAATAACAAGCACTCCAGTAATCAAGGAACTTACAACGGACCATCGATCCATCAAAACTCACAGTATGGCCGAGCTAACTCGTTTATTAAAACACTACCTACATTTGCAGAAACCTTTGAAAAAGGTGATTTAAGAAAGGAAGTTGCTATTGCTGATTGGCAAATTAATAAGGACGATGAGCTCAAGAACATAAACATGAAGAAAAGCTATACTTGGGCACCAGGTAAATGGAGAAGAAACTGGCAAACAGCAGAGATTAAGGATATGAACAATACAGATGTAAATGTTGTACTTATGCGCTACTCTGATGTGTTGTTGATGAAAGCTGAGGCACTGAATGAGGTGAATGAAGGACCTACAGAAGAGGCTATTGAATTAGTAAATCAAGTGAGACGCCGTGCCTTTGGTAAAGATATTAACACACCTATGAATAAGGATTTGAAAGTAGGGGACTTCGATTACCAGAGCTTCCAAGAGTTCATTATGGCCGAAAGAGCTCGTGAGTTATGCTTTGAAGGAGGACGTCTTATGGACTTAATTCGTTGGAATAAACTAGGTGAAAAAATCAAGGAAACCAGCGAAAAAATTGCTGCTTTGATTGCAGATAAAACGATGAACAAGTTTAACTACATGGCCGGTTCATTGTTCCAAGAAGGAAAGCATGAATTGTATCCTATTCCTAATCGTGAAATACGTGAAACAGGAAATATCTGGAAACAAAATAATGGTTATTCCGAATAAGATTTAAGTACTTAGAATTATTGTTAGAAACGCCTAGCTCTTCCTAGTTGACTAGGGGCTAGGTGTTTTCTTTTGATAAACATTTTAAACAAAAATAAGATGAAGAAAGTAGTGACCTTTGGTGAGATCATGTTGCGTTTAGCAACCCCTGGATACGAACGATTTATCCAGAGCACCCAGCTTAATGCCACCTTTGGCGGTGGTGAAGCCAATGTCGCAGTATCTCTAGCCAATTATGGCATACCTGCCCAGTTTGTAAGCCGTTTACCCCAAAATGACATCGGTGATTGGGCTGTATCCGAACTGCGTAAGTATAATGTAGACACAGACGCTATCGTTCGAGGCGGTGAGCGCGTAGGCATCTACTACCTCGAAACAGGAGCCGTAGCACGTGCCTCTAAAGTAGTCTATGACCGTGCACACTCCTCCATCGCCACGATAGAACCAGGCATGATCGACTGGGACCAAGTCTTTGAAGGCGCTCAATGGTTCCACTGGACCGGCATCACCCCCGCCATCTCACAAGGCGCCGCAGATGTCTGTCTAGAAGCCATCCAAGCAGCCAACCGCCTAGGCATCACCGTATCCTGCGACCTCAACTACCGTAAGAACCTCTGGAAATACGGCAAAACCGCAGAAGAAGTAATGCCCGCGCTCGTCGAAGGCTGTGATGTCATCCTAGGCAACGAAGAAGACGCCGAAAAAGTATTCGGCATCAAACCCGAAGGCTTTGACGTGACCCAAACCGAAGGACATGTCGATAGCTCAGCCTTCGAATCTGTTTGCGTACAGCTTAAAAAACGCTTTCCAAGAGCTAAGAAAGTCATCATCACCCTTCGCGGCTCGATCAACGCCAACCACAACACCTGGGGTGGCTGCCTACACTCCGACAAACTCTACGAATCACGTCGATACGACATCACACACATCGTAGACCGAGTAGGTGGTGGCGACTCCTTCATGGGTGGACTCATCTATGGCTTAATCAGCTACCCCGAAGACGACCAAAAAGCCCTCGACTTCGCCACTGCAGCCTCCTGCCTCAAACACACCGTTTATGGAGACTTCAACCTAGTACGAGTAAGCGAAGTTGAAAACCTCATGCAAGGAGATGGCTCAGGACGTGTATCACGCTAAAGAACCACACAAGAAACCCAATTAATTAAACTAAAAAAACAAAATAGAAATGATTAACGCATTTGACTTAACAGGAAAAGTAGCATTAGTAACAGGTGGAACCTACGGCATCGGAATGGCCATGGCCAAAGCCCTAGGCAAAGCCGGCGCCACCATCATCATCAACGCCCGTCGTAGTGAAATGGTAGACGAAGCCGTAGCTGAATACAAAAAAGAAGGCCTCAAAGCCTACGGATTCACCTGCGATGTAACCCAAGAA
>JASLIW010000035.1 GCA_030152865.1 Bacteroides sp. | reverse complement strand
ATAACGATGAAACATTAAATTATACAAGAATTAGCACCGATGCATTATTGGGCAAAGATAGTGGTAAATTTAATTTTGATATTCGGATAAGTTATGCATTGCTTCAGGCTAACACGAATCTTAAAAAAAGAATCCCCAATCGAAAGAGACACTTTATTTATCCAAAATTGAGTGCGAAGTATGCATTTACTCCCACTCATCATATTGCAGTGACTTATGATTACGATGTAAGAGAGAATACACTCTTATCCTTACTGGATGAAAAGTACCTCAAATCCTATAATCAGGTAGTGGGTAGTAGCTTAAATCGGCTTTATTATAAATCGCATAAAGCTTCATTAATGCACTTTTTGATGTTTCCCTACCTAGGTGTAAATATGATGAATTTGATTTCATATGAGAATTCCAAAGATAGCCCTATCGATAGTAGCTACCAGTATGAGTACATCTCACTAAGCGAGAAGCGGAATGGGCGTACAAGAAACCAGTTTTCGTATTTATCAACAATTGAATATCGCTTTATTCCTATTCCACTAAATATTCAAGCGAACTTAAACTATACCTATACTTATCTCCCAATCTACAATTTTGATGTGTTGTATAAATCAAAGTTGAATGGTCTAAATGTATTATTAAAAGCAACGACCTACTATAAAAAAGGCTTTAATGGTACAATTCAATGGGCTATTGATAAGCAGACGTATCGTGGGTTGCCGATGAAGAATAAGCGTGTTAGCCATAAGCTATTTGGTGAGCTTACTTGGCACAATGACAAGCTTTACACAAATATAAATGCAAGATTCGATCGCTCTAAGTTTAATACCACCCGCGTGAAAAATATATTCTATGGGTTTGAGTTAAAATATAGGCTGAGTGAGAACTACAACTTGAAGCTTTCAGGTATGGATATCATGCATCTTTCAGAACGGAAGCAGACAACAGGTATTATCTCTCCAATATCTTCTATTGATAGTAAGGTTTGGTATATGCCTGGACATATGCTCTTGGGTGTATTAATAAGGTATTAACTAAATATATATATTATGATGAAAAACAAATACTTATTAGCTTTTATGCTATTGTTATCAGCTGGTGTTTCTGCTCAAGAGCTGACAATTACTTATACAGGGACTTATAATACACAGTCACCTACTCTTTTTGCTGAGTCAGGTCTCAACGAAGAGATGAGGAGTAGTCTTGCGAGTGCTTATAAAGATGTTGTATTCAGCTCTCAACTAGTTTATAAAGATGGAGAAAGTGAGTTTCGTATGCTTCCATTCGGTGAAGATCAAAAAGTGGTTTTCATGGGTCAAACTTTAAACTTGAGTAGTAATAATGAATCGCTGAAACAGAATTATCAGTACAAGAATCATGGAGAAGGTTTGGTGCTAGAAAAGACATCTGTTTTTGGCAAAAACTTCATTGTAAGTGATACTATTCAGTCTAGACCCTACACGATTTATAAGAATGAAGTCAAGGAAATATTGGGTTTTGAATGTATAAAAGCTGTGTCTGAAGATGGCAAAACGACAGTTTGGTTTACCAGTCATATTCCTATTCCTAACGAGCCTTATGTGTGTGGGCTAGATGGACTAATATTAGAGTATTGTAGTGATGAGATAATTTCTATAGCTAGTGATATTCAAAATGAGGTAGATCATGCAGTAGTAAGACCTGAAGGTAAAATTATGAGCAAGAAAGACTTTGATGAAATGGTTAAAAAAAGAGTAGATATGCTTAAAAGGCATTGATAAAACTTAATGTGTTGTCACTATAAAGCCTTATGTACGCACTGAATGAAAGTGTGTCAAACAGCCTCTGTAGTTTAGATATTATAAGTTCAAAAAAAAGCATCCTAAATTAATAGGATGCTTTTGAGCTTATCTGGAACATTTAGTTTGAAGTCGCTGACAATCAGCCTAAATTGCGGAAGCTGGGGGATTCGAACCCCCGGAACAGTTACCCGTTCGACAGTTTAGCAAACTGTTGGTTTCAGCCACTCACCCAAGCTTCCTAGCTTGTGCAATTATCTCTCAATTGCGTTGCAAATATAAGCTGAACTTTTATACTTAGCAAGGATTCATTAAAAATATTTTCACCCAATTTTTCGTCTGTTTATATATCTATTTAGGATACAGAATATTAGGTCAAAATGTAAGCGTATTATTTATTCTACGATTGAATCTTCTAGCATCTCTTGATGTGCTTTAAGAGCAGCTGCTTCAGTTTCTGCTTTATCTAGCTCGGATATCAATAAGAGTATATCTCCCTCATGTAAGACGAGCGAGCCGTTAGGAATAAGGAAATGTTCTTCTCTTTTGACAAGCATCACCAATGTGCCTTGAGGTACACTCATCTCCTTGAGGGTGTTGCCATGCATGAGCATCGCATCACTTACTGTAATCTCAAATAGGTGGGTATTGAGCTCCTCAGGTAGTTCAATGCCAAACTGATTGCCATCTTCTTCTAGGGGAGTGGATAGGTGAAGTAACTTAGCTACCCATGAGATAGAGGTTCCTTGCACAATCAAAGATAAGATGGTAATAAAGAATACAATGTTAAAGAGGTATTCTGCACCCTCTACCTTATGAAGTACAGGGTAAGTTGCAAAGATGATCGGTACAGCTCCTCTAAGACCCACCCAAGAGATAAAGTGACGGGCGTTCATAGATATTTTCTTGAAGGGAAGTAGGCATAAAAACACACTGATGGGTCTGCCCAGTACAATCATAAAGATCCCTATTGATATAGCAACTCCAGCCACACCCAACATTTCATGGGGGTTGACAAGCAAACCTAAGGTCAAGAACATAATGATTTGGAAGAGCCAGCTAAAGCCATCCATAAAAGCTGAAATTTCTTTGTGGTACATCATGCGTGTGTTACCTACCAATATACCTGCTATGTACACGGCCAAATAACCATTTCCACCCAGTGTGTCTGTTATGGAGAAGGTAAAGAAAACAAAGGCCAAAACCAATATCGGGTAAAGAGAAGCATTGGCAATATTAATTTTATTGACAATGAATATAATGAGCTTACCCAGTACATAACCTGCTACCCCACCTACCACAAACTGGGTAACAAAGGAGAGGGCGATAGAGCCTACGCTCATTCCTGAGGTTTGTATAAACTGAATAAGTACGACAGTTAGCATAAAGGCCATGGGGTCATTACTCCCACTCTCCAGCTCCAACATAGGGCGTAAGTTCTCCTTAAGGTTCATCTTTTGGGAGCGTAAGATAGCAAAGACCGAGGCGGAGTCTGTAGATGACATGGTAGCGGCTAGGAGGAGAGATACGGGTAGTGATAGCGCCATCTCTGTCCATAAGTGGTTTGTAATTAGATAGATAAATAAACCTGTGAGCAGGCAGGTAAAGAGCACCCCAAAGGTGGATAAGACGATACCCGGAGCTATAATGGGTTTGATCTCTTTGTACTTTGTTTCCATCCCTCCCGAAAATAGGATAATGGTTAGGGCTACCATACCAACGAATTGAGCATTTTTCATGTCGTTGAATTCGATGCCTAAGCCATCGGTACCAAATGCCATTCCGACAAAAAGGAAAAGGAGCAGGGTAGGAACCCCAAATTTATAACCTGTTTTACTAACTACGATACTAATAAATAGCAGCACTGAGCCAATTAATAATATATTTTCAGCTGTAAAAATCATAAGTTTTGTCAATATTGGGTTTATAAATACTTGAAGGGCTATTAATACCTACGAAAGTAAGGAAAATATTCTCAAAACAGCTGGTTTTGTAGCTAATATATTTGGTTTAGTGGCAGGATATGTAAATCTTGGGGCTTATTGTATTATAAAATGAATTGTAAGAAATTATGTCAAAGAAAAGAGTAGTTCTGTTTGATTTTGATGGGGTTATCATGGATACAGAAGGTGTCTATACTGAGTTTTGGAATAAACGAGGGGAAAAATACCTAGGTATCCAAGAGTTTGGAGAGTTAGTTAAGGGAAGTACAGATACGGTTATATATGACAAATACTTTTCAAATCAGCAGGCATTGATATCCAAAATTAATGAAGAGGTGATTGCTTTGGAAGAGAATATGACCTTTGAGTACATTGCAGGGGCTCACTCTTTTCTGTATGAATTGAAAAACAAAGGCTTACAGATAGGTATGGCTACTAGTTCTGATCAGCGTAAGATGAAGCTAGTCTATCAACAGCATCCTGATTTAAAGCAACTTCTAGACTGTGTGATAACTTCTGATGAGGTAAATCAGCCCAAGCCGAGTCCTGAGTCCTACTTGAAGGCTATGAAGATTTTAGGAGTAGGTCCTGAGGAAACTGTTATTTTTGAGGATTCATTATTTGGGCTTCAAGCAGCTCGAAGTGCTGGAGCTGTGGTGGTAGGAGTTAGCACAAGCCATACAGAACAGGAAATTGCAAAGTTTTGCGACCATATCATTCCAGATTTTAGTGCTATGACTTATGAACGTTTACTTGAGTTTTATAAGTAGTAGCTAAGCCTATAAATTAAAAGTCCCAAGAGAATAATCTTGGGACTTTTTTAGTTTGTAGATAAACCAGACCTTACTTTTAGAAGCTTAGGGTATTAAGCATTCGATCCACTAGGAATCCATCTGTCACTTTTAGGTCAAACTTGATGTTTTGTTTCACCTTGAATTTTAGGGTGAACAACAATTTAGAACCACTGATTAGTTCCTTTTCTCCTAAGTTGACAAAAGTGGGGTAGAGTACTTTCTCTCCGTTCGTGTGCAGACGGTCGTAACATAGATTTTCCATACCTAGGGTATGCGCAGTCTCTACGCCCATAAACTCAAGTTGAGTAGGCTCATAAGGAAGAGCAAAGCTCAGTGCGTTCACTCCTTTGAGCTCAGATCCTTTTACGGCAATTTCTAACACTTCTCCAGCCTTATAGTTTTGTTTGGCTGTAGTGATGTTTAGTCTGCCAGCAATATGATCTCCTCTTTCTGTAATGCCTCCGTCTAGTTGAGTGGCTGCCACGGAAATATCATAGGCGTCAATCAAGTTGTTACGGTTTATATCTCCCTTGCTGATGTAGCCATCAAAATCACCATCTCCTTTGCGTAAGCCTGTATAGTTGGTATAAGAGGTGAAATCGTTGATGTCTATTTTACCATCGTTGTTGATATCTCCGGGGATATAGCTCTCTGTGTGGGGCACTTTAAATACATAGAGCTCTCTACCTGAACCAAAACCTCCGATACCTTCGGTCACTGCTAGCTTGATGTACTGTGCACTAGGCTGATCCTTAAAGCTGAAGGTCTTGACTTCATCGTTGTAGGTCCAGCTAAATGAACCTGCATCTATCCAGTTTTCTTTGTCGTAGCTGTAATACACCTGCCCTTTTAATAGGGTACCATTGCCTCCGCCTATACGGGGTAGGTATTCAAACTTATCCAATTGGTTGATGGTCTTTAGGTCCATGATAATATCAAAAGGAACCGAGTTTGTTTGCCATTTGGTGTGCCACAAGTTAGACTCATCGAAGTCAAAGAGTTTCTTCAGGGCATTGCCTCCCTGACTCTTGGCCGTAGATGTAGCTTGTATGTTGGGTATGGCAAACTCTAGTGGGTTGGCAAGTGTTCTTCCCTGGAAGCTTGACCAAGCTGAGTAACCCTCCTTGTTGACTGCTCTAATTTTGAAGCTGTAGTCTGTTTCTGGTTGCAGATTATCAAACAAGAGTTTGGTGTCTTTGATTGTCGTATAATACAGATCACCTAAGCCCTCTTCATAAACGCTTGATGCGATTTCATAGTAGTCTGCATTTGGCACTTCTGTCCAAGTAGGAGTGAGCTGATAAGCCTCTGTGTTTTCTTCAGTTATTTGAGCAATAGGTTCAGTTAATTCTCCCGTTGAGACCAAATGCTTATTGACAGGTGCATATACATAATCCTTCATTTCAAATGTTAGGCTCTGCGTAGAGGTGTTTGTCGGCTCTAGCTTAACAAGAACTAAGGGGTTTTTAATGATTTCAACCTGCTCAAATGGGCTAGCTGCTGTAGCAAACTGATTCAAGTTGGGTTGTTCTAAGTAGAAGAACACATTCGTGCCTGCTTTGAAATCCTCTAGCGATGAGGCTTCTGTCAGTTTGATCTTTCGTTTTCCTATTTTAGCTGCTAGCTTTGTAGGCTTTTGAGTTACATTGATTCGTAGCTCTGTGGTTTTGTCTTGGACAAAGCCTTCAAAGCTGCCTTGGCTAGGGTGTATCTCAATACTTAGTCTATTCTTTGCATCGACCCGAGATTCTATCCGTGTAGTCACGCCCTCACCTAAGCGGTAGCGTTCACTCGTTCCATCGTCATCGTATTCTACAAAAGAAGAATGTCCTTCTGGGTAGAATTCATAGATGCGAAGCTGTTTGTCTATTTCAGATACATTATTGTTTGGATGAGTTAGTGGTAGGATAGCTCCTGCTTTAACAAATACAGGGAGCTTCCATAGTGGGGCATCAAAGCTGTTTAAGATGCAGTTGCCTTCGTACAAATCGCCACTCATGTAGTCTATCCATTTGCCTTCAGGCAAGTAGATGCCATTACGAATATCATTGCCTTCTTTATCTGCCTGGGTGTCTTGGTAGATCGGAGCGACTAAGAAGTAAGGGCCATACAAAAATTGGTACTCGGTGGCTTTACCTAAGGTATAGGGGTTGGGGTAATCTAAGAAAAGAGCCCTAATCATTGGTTTGCCATCTATGGCTTCATGTGCTATGCTATAGGCATAGGGCATAATGATCGACTTCCACTTGAGGTACATACGATTGATAGAGGTTGCCGGTTCTCCCAAAGCGTGTGGGTATTTTTCATTGGCACCCCAACCATCCATATTGAGTTGCATGGGGGTGAAGGTCTTCCACTGGAAGTCACGTGTATTGACTATAGGGTTCTTTCCTCCAAATATCCCATCCATATCGGAGGTGATATTGGGTTGACCAGAGAGTCCCGAGCCTAAATAGGTGGGGATATGAAAGCGGATGTACTCCCAGTTTCCACCCGTTTGATCACCCGACCAAACTCCGGCGTAGCGTTGTGTTCCAGCCCAGCCATCAAGTGTTATGATGAAGGGGCGGCTGTTGTTTCCGTAGTAGGGCATAATCTGACCTACATCAGCGATGCCATTTAGCCCAAAGGAGTAGCCAGCGCCGACCCAAGCCACGTCTGTTTTAAGTACACGTACTCCCGCATCCCTAACTTCCTTGATGATATCACGCTGTAATAAGGCACTCACTCCCTCTTTAGGGTGTAAGTCAGATTGAGTCCATAAGCCGATCTCTACTCCATGTTCATGGGCATAGTCGGTTAGCTTTTTGAGGTTTTGGATGTTGCCATCTAAGGTTTCCTCTTGGCCATATCCCGCGCCGTATCCATCGTTGGGGAGTAACCAACCAAAGGGCATGTCGTGATTTTTATACCGATCTATTACGGCACGTGCTGAGAATTGATAGTTGTTTTTTTCGCCATTGAGCGATTCTTTGATGCCTCCATTGTCCTTTTGGCTCTCCTTGTAGCGTTTGCCGTCCTCAAATAAGATTCCTTTATCATCTTCCTTCCAGTAGTCTCGGTTGTAGGCGTTGAGATGGCCTTGGTAAAAACCAAACTTGGGTAGGAGGACAGGATGTCCCGTGAGTTGGTAAAAATCATTCAATAAGGCTACTGCACCCTCATTAATAAAGAAGAAAAGGTCTAGGTAATCGGTATCGTGTTGTATCTCTACGACACCGGGCTCATGCGCTCCGAAGTCATATTGACCTTTCTTGAAGGTGTGCCACATGACTCCATAGCCTTGAGTGGACCAATAAAAAGGAGTGGGTGAGGCTACTCCTCCATCAGTCCAACTATTCTGATTCTCTATGGCAATGACTTTTCCTTTGTGTGAAAAGCGACCATTTTGCACTCCTCCGCCGTAGAAGTATTCGTCTTTTTGTTCTTTTAATTTGAGAGCTACACGCTTTTTAGAAAATTGAATAGGCTCGATAAATTCAAAGGCAACTGTCTGGTTATCTAGCTTAATTGCTTGGATAAGGGAGGTCTTTTTATTAATAATGAGTTTGAGCTTGGTAGTAGTAATGCTGACTTCATCGGCGTTCTCCTCGCAGATTAGCTGATTTACTTTTTGGCGTGCTTGGTCAACGAGTATTTGTGCTGGAGGGTTAGCCTGAGGGTCTCTGAGTATGCCTCCCTGATTGTCTTGAAAAAGGCGAAAGATATGATCTCCATAAAAGTCGAAGGTCATTCGGGTATTATCTTGGTAGATGACCTCAACCGTCGTTGGGTTTATTTGTTGGATACCCTTGATGGTATTAGCCTGTTGGCTTAGCTCTTCTGTGCTTGGACTTGCTACCTGAGCATAAGTCGGAGTGGGTGATGCGAACAATAAGGGGATAGCAAGCGTCCATAGTGCCCCCTTATTCCACTTGAAATTTCTAAACATGTTTTTCATAAAGTGATTTGTTATAATTAGAGATCCAGTCGAGTTACGATTTAGCTAATAGACGGCTGTTAAGGCAAGCTATTAGTGTTAGTAATCTTGTGGCTGGTATTTGTAATGTTTAAGGCTAAATGCACTTGGCTCAAATTTACTTAAAAATAGCTAGAATCAAACGATTTAGTTGTAGAATATCAGCTAGAATAGTGCTCGAGGAAAGCTTTTTAAATGAGTTTTATAAAATATGGATTTCGGCAAAGATTATTGTACATTTGTGTGGTAACCCAATCTAAGCGGATCAATGAAAAACAAAGTGTGGACTACACTCTTCTTCTTGATATGGAGTGTTTCATGGAGTGAGGCTCAAATTTTTACTCCACAGTTAGATATTTCTAGCCAGTTTAAGTCAACTCGCTTAAGCTTAGCTAAGTTAGAACAAGCTCGTACGGAGGTCTGGCAGGCTTGGCGAGAGGCCAATCATGCACTCGAGGAACAACAACTACCTAGTTTGGTTCCTATTGAGGCTGTTCAACCCCATGAATGGGAGCTGATTGAAGAGTTGCCTATGCCTTATTATTGGGCAGCAAAGGGAGAAAAACCAGCCAGTGCTTATCCGCTTTTTATTAATATACATGGTTCAGGTCCTAAGGAGCAAGAGTGGGAAGCTACTCTAAAATGGACGAAGGTCTATAAGGATGCTCCTTCGGTCTATTTTATTCCTCAAATTCCTACAGAAAAACGCTACCGATGGTGGTACCAAGCAGAGCAAAAAGCTTGGGAAAAACTGTTTCGTCTGGCTTTTCTAAGCGAAGATATCAATCCCAATCAAATTTACTTTATGGGTATCTCAGAAGGAGGTTATGGCAGCCAGCGTTTGGGTGCCTTCTACGCCGATTACCTAGCTGGGGCTGGTCCGATGGCTGGAGGTGAGCCTCTAGATAATGCGCCTGTGCTCAACTACCGCCACATCGCTTTTGCTCTTGAAACGGGTGAAAATGATACGATGTTCGGTAGACGGTATTATACCGATCTTGCTCGTGTGGTTTTTGATCAATTGGCTATGGCCTATCCAGGCGATTTCAAACATCGTATACACTTGCAAGAGGGGCGTGGTCATGGGGTAGATTATACTTTAGTTAGCCCTTGGCTTAGGCAGTTTGTTAGAGATCCTTACCCCAAAGCTTTTAGCTGGGTAAACTTCCCCATGGACAAACGCTACCGCACAGGCTTTTATAACCTAGCTGTATTAGAGCCTTTTAACATAGCTCCAGATACAGCCGTCGATCGAGCTGTATTTGATTTTCGTATTGAGCCCAATAATCAAATCTACCTAAGTGCACATACCTTTAGTTTGGAAACCCGCTCTTTGGGTGAGCTAAGGGAGGGTAAGCTACGGGTGTATTTGTCACCAGAGTTGGTCGATTTATCTAAAAAGGTGGAGCTGTATGTAAATGGCCACTTGTATTTTTCGGGTAAGCTTAGCATGAATACAAGCTACTTAGTGAGTAGTTGTCACACTTTTGCTGATCCTATGCGTTTGTATCCAACAGCTATTGATGTTCAATTTTAAATCTATATTTCTCTATAATCATGTTTACTAAATTCAAATCCATTATTTTTACTAGTTTGCTTGTCCTGGGGCTAGTCTCATGCAGCTCAGATACCATCGAAGAAAACCCTCTTATTCCTACACCTGTTCAATATAGCACAACAGCAGGTAGTCTAGAGTTGAAGGGGACAGTACGTATTTCAATTTCGGATACTAGTTTAGAGCCTGCAGTCGAGTATTTAGCTGAGTTATTCAAGGGGGCTCTTGAGCTTCAACGAACTACAGAGTTAGACGCTGATATTGTATTCTCCTTGAAAGATGCCGAGGCAAGAAAAGGGGCCTATAAGCTAGATATAACAAGCAGTCAGCTCGTTATATCTGCTACAGATTATTCGGGTGTTGTTTCTGCGCTAGCTAGTTTACGTCAGTTATTGCCTATAACTTTTGATAGTCTGGACAAACCTGATGTTGTAAAGCTCCCGCTGGTCTCTATTCACGATTATCCTCGTTTAGATTGGCGAGGTCTGATGCTAGATTCTTCTCGGCATTTTTGGACAAAAGAAGAAGTTAAAGGAGTCTTAGACTTAATGGCTCGTTACAAGCTGAATAAGTTTCACTGGCATTTGACCGATGATCAAGGCTGGCGTATAGAAATCAAGCAGTATCCTTTACTCACAGAAAAGGGTGCGTGGAGAAAATTAAATTCACACGACAGGTCTTGCTTGAGACGAGCAGAGAAGGATAATCCAGATTTCAACTTGCCTAGCGATCGTTTAAAAGTGATTGATGGAGACACGATATATGGAGGGTATTACACCCAAGAGGATATTCGAGAGATTATACAGTATGCTGCTGTACGTGGCATAGAGGTGATTCCTGAAATAGATATGCCAGGTCACTTTTTAGCTGCTATAGGTCAATATCCTGAGGTGGCTTGTGATGGCCTTATTGGTTGGGGAAGCACTTTCTCTTCTCCTCTTTGTCCCGGAAAAGACAGCACTCTTGAGTTTTGCAAAGCCATCTACCGAGAGGTCTTTGAGTTGTTCCCTTCAAAGTATGTACATATGGGAGGTGATGAGGTTGATAAAACCAACTGGAAGCGTTGTTCGGATTGTCAGCTGCGTATGAAAAAGGAAAAACTCAGTACCGAAGAAGACTTACAAGCCTGGTTTGTGCGTGAGATGGAGCAATTCTTTTTGGCACATGATAAACGATTTATCGGCTGGGATGAAGTGTTAAATGATGGATTATCCGCCGAGTCGACTATTATGTGGTGGAGAGGGTGGAATCCCAAAGCTTTGCCTCAAGCCACAGCAGAGGGAAAAACAGCTATAAACACCCATAATATTTATCTCTATTTTGACTATGAGCAAGACAAGGAGACTTTAGCTAAGCTATATGGGTATAATCCAGTGCCTGAAGATTTAAGTGAAGCACAGAAAAACCTAGTGTTAGGTGTGCAAGCCAATGTTTGGACAGAGTGGATACCTTCAATCCAACGTTTAGAATATATGGTGATGCCACGTATGCTAGCCTTAAGTGAAATAGCTTGGTGTGAACCAGAAAATAAACCTGATCTAGCTGATTTCTATCAGAACATACAAGCCGAACTGCAGCGCATGGATGCCTTGGGTGTAAACTACCGTGTTCCAAGTATCGAGGGCTTTTATGCAGTCAACGCTTTTGTAGATGAGGCGCTTGTTGATCTACACTGTCCGCTACCTACAGCTGAAATTCGTTATACTACCGATGGTACACTTCCCACATTAGCTTCAGCACGCTACACGGAGCCATTTACCATTCGCGAAACCACCTCTTTTCTGTTTCGAGCTTTCCGTGCCAATGGTACAGCGGATGAGCCTGTGGCTGCATACTATAAAAAGACAGCTTATCAAGAAGCTGTACAGCCAACACATACTTTATCCTCAGGTTTGCAAGTGGCCTGGTATGATTATAAAGGTAGTCGCTGCCGCGAGATAGACTCAGCTCAGCTCAACGCTACCTATACGATTCCTACTGTTTCTATACCCGTCGAGGCACAGGGAAATATAGGTTTAGTTTTTAGGGGTTACATTGAGGTGCCACAGGATGATATCTACACCTTTTCGCTTTTGTCAGATGATGGGAGTACGCTGCGTATTGGTCAAGAGCTTGTCATTGATAATGATGGTGCTCACTCTCCTCAAGAAGTTGTTGGTCAAGTAGCACTCCAAGCAGGTTTACACCCTATTGAGGTACGTTACTTTGATCAGAATGGAGGGCTTTTGAAGTTCTATCAGATTGATAAGCAGGGGAATAAAGAAGAAGTGGGTGAGGAGTGGTTCAAGCACTAAGCAAGTACCTCATTTGGTTTGTCGGTTTCAAGTTTGCCTAGGCTGTTGATTCTGTTTAAATTTGTCTAAAATTCAGACAGCTATGAAACTTCCTACGGCAGGCTTGATTGCCATCAACAATAACAAACTTCTTTTGGCTTTTAGCAAAAATAAAAAAGCCTGGTACTTACCAGGGGGTAAGATTGATGTTCAAGAGAGTGCAAAAGAGGCCTTGGTGCGAGAGATTAAAGAAGAATTATCTTTAGTAATTGACCCTAATGATTTACGTTATTATTGTCATGTTACAGCTCCTGCCTTTGGTGAGGCAGAAGACATCATCATGGAGCAAGATTGCTTTTTATACGACTTGAAGGAAGAGGTTAGGGCGAGTCACGAAATAGGAGCTGTAGCCTACTTTAGTTATGAGGAGTACTTGGAAGAAGCTATACAGGTTTGTGGGGTAATCACAGTCTATGAGCACCTCATGAAGGACAAACTCATCTAAGTGTTTAGAGCTTGATGCGATAGAGTACATGATGGAGTAGCGGGTGATCTTTGGGTATTTGGGGGTGCTCAAATTCCTTTACCTTGGTCATTCCTATCTTTATCATTACTTGTTCAGAACGTTTGTTCTGTCGTGTTGTAAAGGAATATACCGTTTCAAAATCTAGATTCTCTCTGGCGTATTTTAAACATGCCTGTGCGGCTTCTGTAGCATAGCCCTTATTCCAATAGTCAGTGTGCAAGCGCCAGGCAATTTCTATACCCGGAGCAAAGTCTGTGTCGAAGTCGAAAGTGTTGAATCCAACAAAACCAATAAAGGCTTGGTCTTCCTTGCGTTCTATGGCAAAAAGCCCGTAACCTTGGTTGTCCAAGTTGTCTTTGAAACGGTTGAATAATCCAATACTTTCGGTAGGAGTTAAGGTCTTTAGAAAATACTTCATGACATTTGAATCGCGGTTGAGTGCAACCAAGGATTGCAAATCACTTCTTTTCCAATCTCTGATGTACAGATGTTGTGTTTCAATATAGATCATAGTCGTGGGTTTATAGGGTCAAAATAGGAAAAATAAAAAAGACTTCTACCAGGAGTAGGAGCCTTTTTTATATGTTATATAACGTGTTTTAGCGTACGGCTATGACTTCTATTTCAACAAGGGCTCCTTTAGGTAGGTCTTTTACCGCAAAAGCTGAGCGAGCAGGGAAGCTGCCTTCGAACTGCTCATTGTAAACCTCGTTCATGGCATTGAAATCAGCGATATCAGCCAAAAGAACAGTGGTTTTTACAATGTGGTCTGTACTTAAGCCTACTTCGTTTAGAATGGCCTTGATATTGGCAAAGGACTGTTGAGTCTGTTCTTTTACTCCGCCTGCAGGAAAGGTTCCAGTAGAAGGATCAATAGGAAGTTGACCAGAGATGTAAATGGTGTTGTTTGCTTCAATAGCTTGGCTATAAGGGCCAATAGCAGCAGGTGCGTGAGGGGTAGCAATTACTTTTTTCATGATTTTTTATTTTAAATGATTTGTATTTTATTGAGTAGCTGTCAGCATTAGTCTTTCGTGTAGCTAAATGTGGCTAGAACAGCCTTATGGTCTGTAGGCCAAATACCTGTTCCGATGACAAAAGGATCTTCGGTTTGTTCTGTCACAACCTTGCCTGCCTTTATTGATTCTTTGGGGCCCCAGATCACGACATCTTTCAGCTGGAGGGAATCATAGGGGTAGTAGTGAATAAAGTCCACGCGTTCTCTTTCATCTGATTCCGCAGCCCAGAGTAGTTTTTGGATGTCCACATAAGGGTTGGCAGAAGGGAAGGTGAATCCAGGGTGGCTGACTGCACTGGGGAAGAAAGTACGGTAGCTGTCTTTAAACCCAGCTTCTTCCAAGAGTGTGCTCACTGTCCAGGGAATTACTAAGCCTTGGTGACCGTACATGTCTTTTGTCTCTTCGGTCCAGTCTAGGTGCGAGGGTTCATTAAAGTCACCCCCGATAAATACGAGTCTGTTCTGAGCAATATCCTCTTTGGCCTGTGCTATAATTGCCCGCATCGCATCATCTCTTTTCGAGATTACATTGTCGGCAAGGATAGAGTCAACATCTAGAAGAGGTTCTCTTTTTTCCCAGGTAGTGCCACTATAGCCATAAATATCGTAGTAGGTACAGTGGCGATAATCCAAGTGGCAAGTATAAAGAGCTAGTTCTTTTCCCTGCATATCAATCAGGGCGCGATAGGCACTACCCTGGTCATTTTGAAGTGGAAATACTACTGTTGAATCCTTGATGGGGTAGCGTGAAAGTAGGCCTGAGTCTGAGCTGTAAAAAGAATAGTAGGTATATCCACTATCCTTGAGCGATTCTACAATGCGGTCACAAAATCGAGTGTCGTTGTAGTTTCTCACTTCGCTTAGGGCTACAAGATCAGCATCTGTCTGTATGATTTGGCTAATTAGAGCCTCATAACCTCCTTCGACCATCTCACCCTCTTGCCAAATATTAAACTGAAGGACTTTGAATTCATGTTCAGAGCGTGTTTGTTGACAACTTGCAAACAGAACTGCAAGGATAAATAAGGAATAGATTTTTCTCATAGTTGCGCTAGTTTAGATTGTTTTACTAGGCAAGTTATCATTTTCTGAGGGTAAATAAAAATTCTAATCCCCCTGATGCTCTGTTTTTGGCAATAATAGTTCCTCCATGTAGTAGAATCGTGTTTTTAACGATAGACAAGCCCAAACCTGTTCCTCCTGTTTGTCGCGTTCGTCCGGCGGAGATGCGGTAAAAACGTTCAAATAGTCGATTTAGGTGCTGTTCCTCGGCTATACCGACTCCTTCATCAGCGTATGAGAAATAATAAAACTCCTCATCTTCATTGTAACAGCTGATGTGGATGTGTGCCATTTCACCCCCATACTTTAGGGTGTTCTCTACTAGATTTCGAAATACAGTATAGAGTAGATTCTTATTTCCCTCTACCTGACAGCTAGAAGATATTTGATTGAAGAACATGATGCGCTGTTCATGTAGCTGAGCTTGATAAGCCGATTTTACCTCATCTACTAAGTCGTGCAAAGAGCAGGTTTCGCTGTTAAAAGAGTGAGGAGCTTCTTCTATCTTACTAATTAAGCTCATGTCGTCAATAAGAAGCGAGAGGTTGATGACTTGCTGGAAGGCTTTTTGCGTAAAGTAATCCTTTTGTTTGCTGTCTAAATCTTGCTCGCAAATAGTCTCTAAGTAGCCTCGGATACTAGTGATTGGGGTGCGTAGCTCATGAGCGATATTGCTGGTCATCTCTTGTTTTAGCTGCCTGGTCTTCTCTTGCTTCGTAATGTCATTGATGATTATTTCAAAGCTCTTATCCTCAAAGATATTCACGCGGATATTGTACTGCCTACCTTGTCTTTTCAATACAAGCTCTAAGTAGTTTCCACTCTTGGGCTGGTCTAGAAATCTTTTCACCTCAGCAAATAGTGGGTCAGAAAGAATGGCTTGCGGATGCACGCTTTTATGTTCTAGCATCGTGTTGAGGTAGTGCATAAATAGGCTGTTGTAGTACTCGACCTCAGCCTGAGGGGTAAAAAAACAGATCCCCTCTTCGGAGGTGTGTACATGCTGCAAGAGTCTTTCTTTCTCTAAGGTAGTTTGAGCCTTGCTTTGCTCTAGTTTTTGGTAGTTTTCTATGACACGAGAAGCCACCTCTCCTAGCTCATCGTCAGGAAAAAGCGGAGGAGATTTGGGATCGGGATGCTTGGCAAAGTCGCGGAGCTGCTCTATGGATTGAGTTAGCCTTTTGGCCAGTACATAAATGGAGTAAAGAGAGAGTATAAAAATAAGCAGAATAAAGTAGATGAAAATCGTGTTGGCTCGGAGTATCTCCTTGACTTGAATGTCGTAGGGGAGCGCTACACGGATGTAGAGCTTGGGATAGAGCTTGGCAAAGTAGAGATACTCTACTTGATTGGTTTGAGAGCGCCTGATGTGACTTCCCTTGCCCTTCTGTGTAGCCAAAAGAAGTTCTGGACGCAGCAAGTGGTTGTCTGCGACTTGTTCTAGTGAGAAGGTGTTATCATAAACTACGCTGCCTTGTAAGTTGGCAACGGTTACACGCAGATGCTCAGGGAAAAGTGCAACTAGTTCATTAATTCTTTTTGTGGTTAAACTATCTTTTTGAATACTCTTATAGAGGGTGTTGGCATAGACCTCTAAGCGGTCTTCCAAGGCTTCGGTCTTGTATCTTTTGGCCTGAGCATGCTCAAAGAGAAGAATACAAAGTGTGAAGAGTGTAAGTAGTAAGCAGAAATAGGAGAAAATCTTTTGCTTGTAGTTTAGTTTCATACCTCTTTAATCTTAAATCGATAACCATAGCCTGAACGACTTTCGATGTATTGTCCATAAGTATCCATTTTTTTGCGTAAGCGAGTGATGTGTACATCTACGGTGCGCTCTGTAATGTAGGGGGTATCGGACCAAACGGACTGAATAATTTCCTCTCTAGAAAACACACGGGTAGGCTGGCTAGCTAATAAAACTAAGATTTCAAATTCTGTCTTAGTTAGTGCTACAGGGGTTTGATGAATACTTAGTTCTTTGCTGTCTAGATCGATGTTAAGCCCGTCTATCTCTATGTTGTGAATGGCTGGAAGTGTATCGTCGAGTTGAGCTCGCTTCAAGATGGCTCGCACTCGAGCTATCACTTCTTTGATCGAGAAGGGTTTGGATATATAATCATCGGCTCCCACGGAAAAACCTGTGAGCATATCATTTTCAGTTCGCTTAGCTGTAAGAAAAATAATGGGAATCGGATTGCCATTGGAGCGAATCTGCTCTGCTGCTTTGTAGCCTGACATGCCTTCCATCATGATATCAAGCAAGATTAAGGAGTGTTCAGGGCTAAGCTTTGTCAGTGCCTCTTCT
Source organism: Bacteroides sp. (assembly GCA_030152865.1). Classification (GTDB taxonomy): domain Bacteria; phylum Bacteroidota; class Bacteroidia; order Bacteroidales; family Bacteroidaceae; genus Bacteroides_E. The sequence continues at coordinate 37,958 of JASLIW010000035.1, read as the reverse complement.
GCCGAGTGGGCAAGATCGACCTCCATCCCTTCGTTGGCTAAATTGAACGCTAGGATTTCGCAGATATCTGGTTCATCATCGACAATGAGAATTTTCGGCTTCATAGTTTATGCATTAGTCTAGCTAAAGATAAGATAAAAAATGCTTATTGTGGTGTTTCTTTGACTTGTGTATGCTTGAGCACCTGGGCATCAATATAGAAAACAATCTCCTCAATGATATTGCTGCAATGATCACCCACACGTTCTAGCTTACGAATAACGAGTAGTGTCTTTAGGCCAAAGACAGCTAGTTCTGGATGTGTATTGATATACTGAGCTAGAATGGGCATTGAGTCGTGATAGAGCTGGTCCACTTGATTGTCTGTGGCCAAGATTCTTCCAGCCAGCTTGGTATTTTCTGATTCTAAAGCAATGTAGCACTCCACCAACATCTTATTGACAATATCAAACATACGAGCAACTTGTAAGTCCTCTAAGAGTTTGTCTTCGAGTTGGGGATAATCTTTCTCTAGGATTTGACGTGCAATTCCTTCTGCAAAATCCCCAATCCTTTCTAGGGTATTGCTGATTTTGATCAGTGAAAGTACCAAGCGTAAGTCTATGGCAACGGGTGCGTAGAGGGCGATGTAGTTTTCGCAGTCACTATCTATTTTGGAGTCGAAAGCATTGACTCTCTTTTCTCGGCTAATCACCTCATGAGCCAGCTCAATATCGTGTTTGATAAAGGCTGTTTTAGTTTTCTCCATTTGAGAAATTACTAACTTCCACATTTCATCTAAGTCTCGCCTTAAGGCCAGTAGCTCTAAATCTGTTTGCTTCATTTTATTCTTCTTTTAGCCAAAACGGCCCGTGATGTAATTTTGAGTCTCTTCTTCTTTGGGATTGGTAAATAGCTTCTTAGTATCGCTATATTCTACAAGATGCCCCATCATAAAGAAGCCTGTTCGATCACTAACACGTGCAGCTTGTTGCATGTTGTGTGTGACCATAACTATGGTATATTGTTCCTTGAGCTGATAAATAAGCTCTTCTATTTTGGAGGTAGATATGGGATCTAAAGCAGAAGTAGGCTCATCCATCAATAAGATAGATGGTGAAACAGCTAGCGCTCTTGCAATGCAGAGCCGTTGTTGCTGCCCCCCTGAGAGTGCATAAGCCGATTTTTTAAGCTTATCTTTTACCTCGTCCCAGAGTGCAGTGCTTCGTAAGGATTCCTCAACACGCTGCTCAATAAAGCTAGATGTACCTAAACCATTTACCCGAAGTCCATAAGCAACATTTTCATAGATAGACTTGGGAAAGGGATTGGGCTTTTGGAAAACCATACCTACTTTTTTACGTAGCTCATCTACCTGCACCGATTTATCATAAATATCTTGGCCTTCAATAGAGCAGCGTCCTGTTAGTTTACTACCCTCTATCAAGTCATTCATTCGGTTGAATAGACGGAGGAATGTTGATTTACCACAGCCTGAAGGGCCTATAAAAGCGGTAACTGTATTCTTCTCCATCTCCATGCTGATATTTTTAATGGCATGAAAGTCGCCATAATAAAAGTTTACGTCTTCAGTTTTAATCATTTCTATGCGTTAATCTGTTTTTACTTTATTACTTAAATGTCTCCGTACCGCTGTGGCTATCAGGTTGAGTATGAAAACCAAAGCAATTAGGACTAGAGCAGTACCATAGGCTATAGGTCGAGATGCTTCTAAGTCAGTGCCACTCGTAGCTACTACATAGAGGTGGTAGGGTAAGGCCATGACTTGGTCGAATATAGAAGTGGGGAGCTTGGGCAGAAAGTAGGCTGCTACTGTAAATAAAATAGGAGCCGTCTCACCTGATACTCTACCTACGGATAAGATTAAGCCCGTCATAATATTAGGAAGCGCTAGTGGTAAAATTACCTTTCGAATGGTCTGAAGTTTGCTTGCTCCCAGCGCTAAGCTAGCTTCCCGAAAAGAGTCTGGAATAGCTTGGAGTGCCTCCTCAGTAGTGCGAATCACAATAGGAAGCGCCAGTAGGCCTAGGGTAAGGGAACCTGCTAGAATAGAATCTCCGAAGCCCAATGTATTGACAAAAAGAGTCATTCCAAAGAGACCGAAAACAATAGAAGGAACGCCAGCTAAATTATTGGTCATGATACGAATGAGTCTGATAATCCAGCCATTTCCAGCATACTCACTGGTGTAGATGGCAGATAAAACTCCTAGAGGAAAGGCAACCAACATACTACCTAGAATCAAGTAACATGTACCTACAAGAGCTGGAAAGATACCTCCAGCCGTCATCCCTTCCTTAGGTGCTGTAGTCAAAAACTCCCAGCTAATAACGCCAATCCCATGGTATATAATGAATCCTAAAATCCAAATAAGGAGTCCTACGATGAGTGCACCTAAGAGTCTAAACAAGGCAAAAGCAATTCGTTGTGTCGTTTTTTTATTCATAAGAAAAGTGTTAGTTCTTTAGTTGCTTTTTACTAATCAGTTCGGCAGAGACGCTAATGATCAGTGTGATGATAAATAAGATACAACCCAATAAGAATAAGGATTGGTAATGGGCTCCTCCCGTAGGTGCTTCACCTAGCTCAGCTGCAATGGTAGCTGGAATAGAGCGGATGGGCTCAAAAAGGGTGTTGGGAAGGACAGCTGCATTGCCGGTGACCATGAGTACGGCCATGGTTTCGCCTATAGCCCGCCCAATACCAAGCACAACAGCGGCCGATATACCCGATTTGGCATAAGGTATAATGACTTTGTATATTGTTTGCCAGTGAGTAGCTCCGAGTGCAAGGCTCGCTTCTCGCATAGCCCTTGGTGTATTGCTCATGGAGTCTTCAGCTACAGTGATGATGGTGGGTAGTGCCATGATGGCGAGTAAAAGGCTACCCGTAAAAGCTGTTTCTCCTATAGGCAGCTTGAGTCCTTTTTGTACAATAGGAACCAAGACTACCAAACCAAAAAAGCCATAGACCACAGAGGGGATACCCGCTAAAAGCTCAATCACAGGTTTTAGGAGTCGTCGAGTTCGTTTGCTAGCCAGTTGAGAAAGATAAATAGCTACTCCCAAACCCAGTGGAAGAGCAATCAAGATAGCTGTTATACTAATAAGTAAGGTACCTAAGACTAGGGGTAAAATGCCAAACTGCGGACTAGGTGTAGAGGTGGGTATCCACTCCTTTCCCAAGAAGAATGAGGAAGGGCTAAAGCTTTGCTCTGCTAAGATGCGAGTGGATTCGTGTATAGGAGCATACTGCTCAGGTAAGAAGGCAATCATATTTGGACTGGCCTCAATGAGCTCACTTAGCCGTTGGGTTAATAAGCTGTAATCTTCTCCAAGCTCTTCTTCTGTAAAGTAGTCGAACAGCTGTTCGAAACGAAATGTCTGAATTGGAGCCGTAAGTCCACCTACTTCTGCCCAATTGGTGATTTCTTCATCAAATATCTCTTTAATTTGATAGGAAGATAATTTCTCAATGGGATTTGCCTGATGCAGGCAGAGTACATAGCCTTTTTCAACTACAGGGCTATTAAATAAACCCATACCTTCTTTGAAAAGAAAAATGCTGATTAAAACCACAATTAAGGTAGTAGTGGCTCCGCTTAATCGTAGTAGAGCTTCTATTCCCTTTTCGATGTATCTACGTAATTGTCTCATGTTAGTTTGCTTATTTTATAGGGACGAATCCTAGTTCAGCAGCGATATTTTGTCCCTCCTCTGAGCAAATAAAGTCTATAAAATCTTTGATTTTAGGCTCTTCTTCCTTGATGTAGTAAAAGTAGAGGGGACGTGTTATGGGATAAACTGCAGCAGTTTTTTGCACTTGAGCTGGGTGGATGTAAGTTTTCCCTTGATCGTAAGATACGGCAACAGCTTGAACACTGGGATTGAGGTAAGCTAAACCGACATAGCCTATGGCACCTTTAGTTTGACTAATGGATTGAATTACAGAGCCTGTAGCAGGCATACTGAGGATGCCATTTTTATAGTTCTTATAATTCAACACCCGCTCTTTAAAGAATTCATAAGTACCTGATGAGGTTTCTCGGGCATAGGGGATGATCTTTAAGTCGGGGCCACCTAGCTCTTTCCAATTTGTTACCTTAGCTCGGAAGATAGCCTCTAGCTCTTCTCTTGTAAGCTGCTGAATAGGATTGCTAGGATGAGTTATTACAGCCAGTGCATCGTAGGCTACAATAAGTTCAACCACCTCTTTGCCTTTAGTCTTGAGCTTTCGCTTTTCATCAAATTTGATGCGACGTGAGGATTGGGCTATGTCTGTAGTTCCTTCTAGAAGTGCAGAGATACCTACGCCACTACCTCCACCCGTGACTACTATAGTTGCTTGGGGATTTGTAGCGAGATAGGCTTCCGCTTCTTTTTGACTGAGCGGAAGTACGGTGTCAGATCCCTTTATTCTTTGGGCCCTTAGATTTGGGCTGACAAAAATGAGAAAGCTAAATAGGATAAATAGCTGCTGTATCGGTTTACTTCTTTTCATACAGCAAAAATAAGGGAGCCTTATTACAATGTAGAGCAGAAAATGTTACGAAAATATTAAGTTTTAGCTGTGCTAGGAGAGCTAATCAATAGGTCAGGGAACTAGGGTGGTTCTGCCCTAGACCTTTGCCTGTTGGATCAGGGTCTGATGAGGCTTGGCACTAGGACCTTTTATGGAGCTGCCTTAACTTAAAAGTTGTTTTTGTAAGCGAGCAGTTCTTTGATACTGTGAGCGAACTGTTTGGATTGGTCTTTAAAGGTGATTCCGATCGTAAACACAAGCTCATCTACTACTTCAATTTGTGTCAAACCTGTGCGCTGATTCTTACAGATTTCTATGCCATTACGAGCTAAGGCACGTTCTATTAGCTCCTGATACTGGCCTCCCTTTTTGAGCCAGACTTTTTTAGTCTGAGGGTGGTGGACCATAAAAAGCCCTTTCTGTGTATTGAAAGAGACCCCAGAGTGTTTGAAAAAAGTATTGAAGTGTCCATCGATAGCTAAATCTTCAGGTGTGCCTGTAATTAGTTGTTTGTCTTTGTTGAACAACCAGATGTAGTCGGCCACCTGAAACGCGAGTTCCATGTCGTGGGTGGAGAGTAAAATTGTTTTATTCTTTTGATGGGCGAGCTGAGCCAATAGTTGCATAATCTCAACCTTACTGGGGTAATCTAGAAAAGCTGTGGGCTCGTCAAGTAAGATGATAGGGGTGTCTTGGACTAGGGCTTTAGCAATCATTACTTTTTGGCGCTCTCCATCACTTAGGGTATCAATGTAGCGGTCTTTCAGTTGCTCTATACCCACCTCTTGAAAGGCTTGACGGATGATGGCGTGATCTTCTGCTGTAAGCTTGCCCCAAAAGTCTGTGTAGGGTGTTCTTCCTGTTGCTACGAGTTCAAAGGAGCTCATGTTATATACTTTGGGACGCTGGGTGAGAACAATGCTAATGACCTTAGCTAGACTTTTGGGTGTGTAGGTATCTATCTCTTTCCCTTGGATATGAATTTTTCCAGCCAGCTTGGGCTGAAAACCTGCTAAGGTGCGGAGTAGTGTAGATTTACCTACCCCATTTGCCCCGAGTAAGCAAGTCAGTTCACCTGCTTGGAGCTGCTTGTCTATTTGTGACAAAACTGGGGTTTTGTGCTTCCCTTTGAGGTAGCCTATTTCTACTTGATGAAGTTGGATGCTCATAGCTGCTTTTTATCTCTTGCGTAGAAAGTTAGGAATTTCTATGGGTTTACCCGCATTTAAGACAGACTGTTCTGATAGTTCAGCAATACAAGACCACTCTACAGCATCATATACGTCAATGTCTAGGGGGAGTCCTTGTTGCAGGCAGTAGATGAGTCGGTAGTCCATCATGTAGTTCATGCTGTTTTGGATGCCCGCTTTTTGAGCTGGCTTACCTATTTGACTCACAAAGGGGTGCTCATACTTCTGGAGTAGTTGCTCCATTTCCTCTTGTGGGAGTGGTGTATCGCCTTGAGGAGCTAGGCTTAAGGTAGGTATGGGATATTTTTGGGCAAAACCCTTAGTCCCACAAACGGTAAATAGACGACTGTAGGGTCTGGGTAGCGAGATGCCGTATTGGAGGAGTATGGTTTTGTTGTTTTCTGTTTGAATCAAGGTGGTATTCATATCTCCTACCTTATACTGAAGTTGTGCTTCTGGCGAATCAGGTCCAAAGGTAGCTTGTGCAAACTCTTGCATCCCTTTTTGCTGAGATGAGAGAGATACTAAGCTTTTGAGTCGGTCGCTGCGGTGAATATCTAGTAGCTGGCAGAGAGGTCCTAGTCCATGTGTAGGGTAGGGGTTGCCCGTATGTTCCATGCAGTATTTTTGATTCCAGTTGTTGTGAAAACCTCCTTCTTTTTGGCTTTTGAAGTGTTCTGCTCTCAAATCATGTATGTAAGCTCCTTCTACATGGCTGATGTCGCCTAGGACACCTTGTTTTACCATATTGTTGATGGTGAGTGTAAACGGGTCATAACAGCAGTTTTCAAGCATGGTACAATGCCTTTGCGTGCGCTCCGCTGTTTCCACAAGTTGCCAGCATTCATCTACCGTGATGGCTATAGGTACCTCAATAGCTACGTGCTTGCCTTGCTCCATGGCATATACCCCAATAGGCGCATGACTTAACCAATCTGTGCAGATGAGTATAAGGTTGATGTCAGGATGCTCACAGAGCTTCATCCAGCCTGTAGAGCTACAATAGGTCTGAGCAGGAGCTAACTGGTGTGCTTTTAAAATTGCTTGAGCTTGATCTAGATTGCTCGGATCTAAGTCGGAGAGACCAATAAACTCAATACCTTCTAGATCTAAGTCCATATATCTCTTGAGTGTAGCCAAGCCACGATTGCCTACACCGATAATACCTATTTTAATTACGGGAATTGGTTTGTGAATTAGATTTAAGACATGCTTCATGACTAAACTTATTAAGTGTTTATCTCAAATGCTGGTGTTGCCATAGTATAATAAAAAAAGAGGATCTAAGTTAACTTAGATCCTCTCACTAGAGCGGAAGACGGGGCTCAAACCCGCGACCCTCAGCTTGGAAGGCTAATGCTCTATCAACTGAGCTACTTCCGCAATATATGGTGGGCAAAGATGGATTCGAACCACCGAAGGCGTAAGCCAGCAGATTTACAGTCTGCCCCATTTGGCCACTCTGGTATTTGCCCCCTTATTGTTTTTACAAGGTTTACTTCCTTTATTGCGCTTGCAAAGATAAATCTATTTTTTAAAACTCCAAAATAAATCAATCATTTTTATTGCTGTAATTGCACATTCATCGCCTTTGTTGCCTAGTTTACCTCCAGCTCGATCTATGGCTTGCTGCATATTTTCAGTAGTTACTAAACCGTAAATGACTGGTACATTGCCTGTTTCGTTGAGTGTTGTGATTCCTTGAGTCACTCCTTCGCATACATAATCGAAATGTGGAGTTTCTCCACGAATTACGCAGCCTAAAACAATTACTGCATCTACATCTGTGTGTTGGATGAATTGATTTGCACCAAATGTAAGCTCAAAGCTTCCGGGAACTGGCTTAATTAGGATGTTTTCTTCTTGAGCTCCTTGTTTTTTAAGTGTTTCAACTGCACCTTCTAGTAGAGCACCTGTAATATTTTCATTCCATTCAGATACCACAATACCAAACTTCATTTCTTTAGCACTAGGTACTTGAGTTGGATCGTAATCTGATAAGTTGTGAAAAGCTGTTGCCATTGTAATTTGTTATTTAGTAGTCCATTTAAAAAAAGCTACCTCAAAGATAGATGAGGTAGCTTTTATAAGCTAATATATTTAATTAAATCTCATTAATTCATTTGAGCTTTAGCTCTCTCGATGTATTTATCAATATCCATAGCTACTGGAGATTGGAAATACTTGTCTTTTACCGTTTGATAGAGTTCAGCAGCTTCTTTAAACTTTCCTTGCTTTTCTAGCAGAACTCCTGCTTGGCGTAAAGCTGTTGCACTAATCGTTAAGTTGTCAGCTAGTTTAGCTGCATCTTTTAGCGTAGCGATTGCTTTGTCTAGGTTGTCTAGCTCAGCGTAGTAATTACCTAAGGCTACTCGGCTTGCTGGATAAACCATCTGATCTTTTGCTTTGAACTTTTCGAGGTATTGGATTGCTTCTTTATACTGGCCTAAGTTACCATACGATAAGCCGATGTAGTAGTTGGCTAAATTAGCTGTTTTTGTTCCACTAAATTGGTCAGCTACACGGAGTAATCCATCAAAACGAATACTATCACCATGAAGAGCTAGTTCGTATTGTGCATTGTTGAAGTATTGTTCTCCTAGAAAGATAGCTGCCTGAGCTTTCTTCTCTTTAGGAGCTGCATATACATTTTTGTAAACCATAACTCCAGCAATGATGAGAATTATTGCAATTAAGCCGCCAATCAGATTCTTCTTATTCTTTACAAGAAAAGCTTCTGAGGTTGAAAGAGCTTCTTCAATATTCACTTCGCTCTTGTGATTTTTTTGCTTTGTCATTATATTCTATATTATATTTGTTTCTAATTCGTGTATTGGTTAGCAAAAGTACTTTTTTTATAGAAATAAATGAAATATTAGTTCTATCTTTTTTCATTGCTGGGTTTGAATGCATGGATTTCTTATTAATTTTGTGAATCAAGATTGAAAAAATGACTATAACACATATATCCGTACTGAATTACAAAAACTTAGAAGAGGTTGAGTTAGACTTATCCGATAAGCTAAATTGCTTTTTGGGTGCTAACGGAATGGGAAAGACTAATATTCTTGATGCCATATATTACCTCTCCTTTTGTAAGAGTTCGAGAAATCCCATCGATTCACAAAATATCCGTCATGGGGAGGATTTTTTTGTAATTCAAGGCTTTTACGATAGTCCCGATGACTTGGTGGAAGAGGTATATTGTGGATTGAAGCGTAGGCGCAAAAAACAGTTTAAAAGAAATAAAAAAGAGTACACGCGCCTATCCGATCACATCGGACTTATCCCTTTGGTGATGGTGTCTCCTGATGATTCAATTTTGATTGATGGAGGGAGTGATGAACGTCGCAAATTTATGGACCTTGTCATTTCCCAATATGATAAGGAGTACCTGACAGCCCTCATCCAATACAACAAGACCAACAAACAGCGAAATAGTTTGCTAAAAAGTGAAGGTCCTGTAGATCATCAGCTTTTTGAAGTACTCGAAGGGATTATGGCCGATACTGGTCAGCTCATACATGATCGCCGTCAGCAGTTCATTACCGAGTTCGTACCTTTATTTCAGGAGTATTATTCAGCCATCTCCCAAGATCAAGAAAAGGTTTCTTTAGAATACAAGTCGGATTTGGAGGAGGGCAGCTTAGTTCAGCTGCTTAAAGAGAGCCGTGCCCGTGACCTAATTATGGGTTACTCACTCAAGGGAGTGCATAAAGATGATCTAATCATGTCTTTGGGTGAAGTGCTAATCAAGAAGGAGGGTTCACAGGGGCAGAACAAGACTTTCTTAGTTGCATTGAAGCTCGCTCAGTTTTCTTTTTTGCGTAAGACCAATAATCGGGTTCCTCTTTTGCTATTGGATGATATATTTGATAAGTTAGATGCCAAGCGCGTGGAACAGATTATGCGCTTAGTGGCAAGCGATGAGTTTGGCCAAATATTTATTACTGATACGAACCGAAGTCACCTTGAAGATATCCTGCATACAGTAGGAGGCGATTATAAGTTGTTTATGGTAAATGAAGGTGCTGTAGAATTATTGGAGGAGAATAATGAGAAGAAATAATGCAGAGCAGATAGGAGATGTACTACGTCGATTTCTGCGTCAGAATAGCTTAGAGTCCCCTCTAAACGAACAGCGGCTACTCGATTTGTGGCCCAAAGTGTTAGGTCCTACTATGGCACGCTATACGCGTAAAATCTATATTAAGAATCAGGTTTTGTATGTACATTTATCTTCGGCCGTGCTACGCCAAGAGTTAATGATGGGAAGAGAGCTTCTCATTCGTAAGCTCAATGAAGAGGTAGGAGCCAATGTGATTAACAATATTATTTTCAGGTAAATACTTCTTTACTCTTTCCACGTAAGAACCTTATCCATGCTAATATCAGTACTTTCTGTAGGGATTAATTTGTCGCCTAAGTACTGGAAAGGAAAGCAAATCCCCATTTTATAAGCCCTTATTTTGGGCAGTGTTTTATCGTAATATCCCTTACCTCGTCCCAATCGATTACCTAATGCATCAAATGCCACTCCTGGTACTAGTACAAAGTCAATCTCTTCATAATTAGTAAAGAGCTCTCCACTAGGCTCCCAAATACCGTAAGCACCTTGTGTTAAATCTTGCGGACCGGTATATCTTCTTAACTCCAACTCATCACCTACTACAACGGGTAGTATAACCTGCTTGTGTTTGCTCCAATCGTTTACTAAGTCGTGTGTATATACCTCGTCGGGAAGGGAATAATAGAGCAAAACTGTTTCTGCTTGAGCCACTACGGGCTCACAGCACAACAGTTGAATGATATCTTCTGAATAAGCTTGCAGCTGCTCCTTAGAGTGGTGCTGCTTTAGCTCTTTAATCTGTTTTCGTAAGGCTTGCTTATGCCTCTTGGCTTTCATGACTCTCCTTGTTTTCTGTAGGTGCTTGCGGGAATGACTCCTCGTTGTCCAGCACCTCAATAGCTTTCAATACAGTATCATCCGTTTTGTTGAGAAACTTAATGTGCGCTTCCATACCTAGTATGTTGTAGATAATGTTGCTGATTAAGCTTTTCTCTATAAGATCTCTAGACTTATAGATGAGGTTATTTCTCCTTTTCACCCCTTTATTTTGGGCAAACTGAATGAAACGTTCGGTAATGTATTGTTTCTTGAGATACTTTTCGAGCTCCTCTTCTGATTCATAAGTAGCAAGTTTCTCCCTGTTTTTGTCGGTGTACTGAAAGCTAAACTGAATGATTAGTCCTCTTCTCAAAATCTCTGTTAAGTAGCTATTGGCTTCAATAGGCTCTTGGGGAACAAAAATATCAGGCATCACACCACCGCCACCATAAACAGGGCGTCCATTACGTGTGTGGTAGAGTAGGTTCTCATCCATCTTAATGCTGTCTTTGGAGTAGAGTTCACCATGTTCAAAGCGATTGAGTAAATCCATCTCATAGCTACGGCTATCTCCCTTTGTGTAGGGCTTTTGGATAGAACGGCCAGATGGAGTGTAGTATTTGGCAATAGTCAGTCGAAGTAGTGAGCTGTCATTAAAAGCCATTTCTTGCTGTACGAGGCCTTTGCCGTATGATCGGCGACCAATAATCGTACCTCGGTCGTTATCTTGTATGGCCGCAGCAAAAATCTCGCTTGATGAGGCCGAAGCTTCATCGATAAGTAAGATTAATGGGATGTCTTGGAAACCTCCAGAGCCGTTGGAGTAAATATCCTGTCTTATCATACTTCTACCCTCAGTAAAGACAATCAAGCGATCTTTAGGTAAGAACTCATTGACTATTTTTACCACAATATCTAGGTAGCCTCCTTTGTTGCCACGAAGGTCTATGATAATACCTTTGCTGTTCTGGTAGAGTAGCAAGGCCATGGAATTGATCAGCTCTACATAGGTTGTTCTACCAAACTTACTGAGCTGAATGTAGCCGTACTTCTCATCAATCATGTAGGTGGCATCAATAGTGTTTTGAGGAATATCTCCACGAGTTACAACAAAGTTGAGCAGCTCAGGCTCTCCTTGGCGCAAGATACCAAGTTTTACTTTTGTACCTCTAGGTCCCTTAAGTGTCTTCATCGCTGATTTGTTTGTAACTACTTTTCCAACAAATAAGCTGTCGTCCACCATAACAATCCGGTCTCCAGCAATAATCCCCACCTCTTCAGCAGGGCCTTGTTTGATCACGCTATTGACATAGATGGTGTCTTGTTGAATGGTAAATTGTACACCTATGCCACTAAAGCTTCCTTCTAGCTCGGAGCTTACTTCTTGGGCATAAACCTTAGGTATATAGATGCTGTGTGGGTCTAACTCAGAGATGATATGAGGAAGAGCATCTTCCACCAAATTTTTCATATTCACTGTATCTACATACTTCTCATCTATGATACGTAATATGTTGGTGAGTTTATTTGTTGGGTTCTGTGTAACAAATATATTGCTCTTGTTGGGAGATGAGTAATAGGCGCCTATTAATATACCTATTACTACACCTAGGGCAGCAATTAGAGGGGTAAATACGGAATTTTTCTTCTTACTCATATCTTCAAATCGTTTCGTTTATGCTTTGCAGTCTATAAATACAACTTCAATACCAGCTCTTTTTAAAAGCTGAATGCCATCGTCTAAGCGGTAGTTCTCGGAGTAGACAACTCGTTTAATCCCTGCTTGTATTATTAGTTTGGCACACTCTATACAAGGAGCTGCAGTGACATACATCGTAGCTCCTTCGCTACTGTTATTTGATCGGGCTATCTTGGTTATCGCATTAGCTTCTGCGTGTAAAACATATGCTTTGGTCTTGTTATTTTCATCTTCGCAGATATTCTCAAAACCAGAAGGAGTACCATTATAGCCATCTGATATAATCATCTTTCCTTTGACGATTAGAGCTCCTACCTGTCTGCGCTTGCAATACGAGTTTTCTGCCCATATCTGAGCCATACGTATGTAGCGTGCATCTAGCTCTAATTGTTTATTGTGTTTATCTTGAAGCACTTTATTCAATATTAATAGCTTTGGAATCCAATGTAATAATGGTAAGGGCTATTGCCCATTTCATAATATAAAGACTGATTATTCTTATCTCCACTGTATTTGTTGACTTGGGTGAAGACTTTGATGATCTCTCTTTCTAGACGATCAGAGCCCTTATTGGGATTGACAGGAGTGTCATATTGAAACCAGATGGTTTGTTTTTTACCATCGGCACCCCATTTGCCTTCAAGAGTTACAGTAACCAGCTTGAATTTGAATCGGCCCTGGATAGTACCATCTTCTTCTGAGCCATCGTAGCTTAGAATATAGTTTCCTGGTTCTGCTGCTACTTGAGCACACTTCTCGATGGCTTGGGCTTCTTCGGGGTTTTCACTGCTCCAATCCTGTAAAATGGGAACACGAGTGGATCCTTTTTTTCTAAAAATCATCGTCATCTTCTTAGGATTCTTTGTGAAGATGGATGTTAAATCATCAGTATCGTTACAGCTACTTAGTGCTGTAACGATACTGATAATAAATAGATAGCTTAGTATCTTTCTCATTGTATAACTGCATTTCGTTTAAGTAAGGCATCGATGCTTGGCTCTTGACCTCTGAATGCCTTGTATAGCTTCATAGGATGCTCTGTTCCTCCTTTAGATAAGATGTTATCACGGAAAGATTGAGCGACTTCTTGGTTGAAGATACCTTTTTCTTTGAATAAAGAGAACGCATCGGCATCTAAAACTTCAGCCCATTTATAGCCATAGTATCCAGCAGCATAACCCCCAGCAAAGATGTGCCCGAAAGAGGTGCTCATACATGTGCCTTCAATCTGTGGAAGTACTTGAGCCTTAGCCCATGCCTTTTGCTCAAAATCCATAACATCACCCTCAAAAGCTGTTTCTCTACTGTACCAAGCCATGTCAAGTAGACCAAAGCTAAGTTGACGTACACAAGCATAACCTACATTGTAGTTGGCTGTATCAATGATTTTTTGAATCAACTCTTCTGGTAGGTCAGCCCCTGTTTGGTAATGCTTAGCAAATGTGTTTAAATACTCTTTTTCTGTCAAAAAGTTTTCCATGAGCTGAGAGGGGAGCTCTACAAAGTCTCTGTACACGCTTGTTCCACTTAGTGATTCATAAGTAGAGTTGGCAAACATGCCATGAAGCGCATGACCAAATTCATGCAAGAAGGTATTAACTTCATCAAATGTAAGAAGCGCAGGTTTGTCTGCTGTTGGCTTTGTGAAGTTCATAACAATCGTAATGTGTGGACGACTATTTTCGCCATCGGCATCTATCCATTGGCTCTTAAAGCTGGTCATCCAAGCACCCGACCTCTTGCCTGCTCTCGGGTGAAAGTCTGTGTAGAGTACGGCTAAGTAGCTGCCATCCTTGTCAAACACCTCATAGGCTTTTACATCTGGATGATACACAGGTATCTCTTTGTTTTCTTGGAAGCGGATGCCATATAAGCGAGTTGCAAGACCAAACACACCATCCTTAACGTTGCTCAGTTCAAAGTAAGGGCGTAGTACTTCATCGTTGAAGTCAAACTTGGCATGTTTAAGCTTGTTGGAGTAGTAAGCCCAGTCCCAGGGCATAAGCTCAAAATCAGCACCGGCAGTCTTTTGTGCAAAAGCAGTAACCTCTGCTACCTCATTTTCTGCTACAGGCTTGTAGGCATCTAGTAAGTCATTGAGTAGCTTGTACACATTGTCGCTGTTTTCGGCCATGCGTTTGACTAAGGTGTAATCTGCATACGATTTATAGCCCAGTAGCTGAGCCACTTCCATTTCGGTATTTACAATCTCTTTTACAATATCTAGGTTGTTGTATTCGCCGCTGGTGCATAGCTTATTACTTGCCATCCAGAGCTCTTTTCTTAGCTCTCTGTTGTCAGCATTTCTTAAGAAGGGTATGTAGCTAGGTGCATCCAAAGTAATCACCCAACCTTCTACTTCTTTCTCCTTAGCTGTTTCTTTGGCTGCTTCAATAGCACTCTCAGGTAGGCCAGCTAGATCAGCTTCGTCAGTGATAACTAATTGGTAAGCATTGGTTGCTTTAAGGTTGTTTTCACCATACTGTAGACCCAGTTGACTAAGCTTGAGGGTAAGCTCTTTGTATTTTTCCTTGGCTGCTCCTTCTAGGTTAGCACCACTTCGAACAAACCCATCATACATCTTATCTAGAAGTACTTCTTGCTCGTGATTTAAGCCCAGTGTGCTTTTCTGCTCATAGACCTCTTTGACACGAGCAAATAAATCTTCATTTAGGCTAATGCTATTACTGTGTTCGGTGAGTACAGGCATCATTTTTTGGGCAATTGCTTGTAGCTCATCATTCGTTTCGGCACTACGTAGGTTGAAGAATACTGTCAGTACTCGGTCTAGGAGCTCTCCTGAGTTTTCGTAGGCCAATATCGTGTTTTCGAAGCTAGCAGGTTCTTGATTGCTTGTAATAGCTTCGATCTCTGCTGCTTGTTGCTTGATACCTTCTAAAATAGCTGGCTCATAGTGTTCGTTTTTGATCTTGTCAAAAGGAACGGTAGCGTGAGGGGTATCGTATTTTTCAAAAAATGGATTAATTCCACTTGTTTTATCTGTCATACAACTTACGGTTAAAATACAAATGAATAGAATTAATAAACTTCGCTTTTTCATGACTATGCAATTTTAAACTTGATACTACAAAAATGCAAAAAAGAAACGAGTTTTTGTCTATCTGGGCGACTAAATATCCTACTTCTGTATGAAAATGTGTATAGATACAAAAAAAGGATGTCATATTGACATCCTTTTTATATTGCTTTAAAGCTCTACTTATTTGTTTACAGTAGCCATGTGTGCGATAAGATCTAGTACTTTGTTTGAGTAACCAATCTCGTTATCGTACCAAGATACAACTTTAACAAATGTATCTGTAAGAGCGATACCAGCTTTCGCATCAAAGATTGATGTGCGAGTATCACCTAAGAAGTCAGAAGAAACAACAGCATCTTCAGTGTAACCTAAGATACCTTTTAATTCTTCTTCTGAAGCTCTCTTCATTTCAGCACAGATTTCTTCGTAAGTTGCTGGCTTAGCTAAGTTTACAGTTAAGTCAACTACTGAAACGTCTAGTGTAGGAACACGCATAGACATACCAGTAAGCTTACCATTAAGAGCTGGGAATACTTTACCTACAGCCTTAGCAGCACCTGTTGATGAAGGAATAATGTTACCTGATGCAGCACGACCACCTCTCCAGTCTTTCATTGAAGGACCGTCAACTGTTTTTTGAGTAGCAGTTGTTGCGTGAACTGTAGTCATAAGACCATCTGTAACACCCCATTTGTCGTGTAATACTTTTGCGATAGGAGCAAGACAGTTAGTTGTACAAGATGCATTAGATACAAATTGCTCACCTTTGTATTCGTTGTGGTTTACACCGCAAACGAACATTGGAGTGTCGTCCTTAGAAGGAGCAGACATTACAACGTATTTAGCACCAGCTTCGATGTGAGCTTGAGATTTTTCTTTTGTTAGGAAAAGACCAGTAGCTTCAACCACGTACTCAGCACCAACTGCATCCCATTTTAAGTCTTTAGGATCTCTTTCAGCTGTTACGCGAACTGGTTTACCGTTAACGATCAATTGGCCTTTTTCAACGTCAGCTTCAATTGTGCCGTCGAATTGACCGTGCATTGTATCGTATTTTAGCATATATGCTAAGTAATCTACTGGACAAAGGTCGTTGATAGCAACAACTTCGATGTCATTTCTTTTTTGAGCAGCACGGAATACAAAACGTCCGATACGACCAAAACCGTTAATACCTACTTTAATCATTTTGTTTAAACTTTTAAGGTTTTAATTAAATATTATATTTAAAATAAAGTTTCAAATATGTATTTAGTTATTCGATGGAGTGCAAAAATAAGGAATTGTTTTTATATTAGCACGTGAAATGACTATAAAAAAATAAATTATGAAAAAAGGTTCGTTTATACAAGAGTTTAAAGACTTTGCCATGAAAGGCAATGTGATTGACATGGCTGTCGGTGTGATCATAGGTGGTGCATTTGGGAAAATTGTTTCTTCCATCGTATCGGATGTGATTATGCCTCCTATTGGTTTGTTAGTTGGCGGTGTTAGTTTTACCGATCTCAAGTGGGTGATGAAAGATGCCATATTGGATGCCGATGGTAAAGAGGCAGTTGCAGCAGTAACGCTCAATTATGGGCAGTTCCTTCAGAATGTATTTGATTTTCTAATCATAGCCTTTGCCATATTTATGTTCATCAAGTTGATCAATAATATGAGCCGCAAAAAGAAAGAAGAAGTGAAGCCTACACCTCCTCCTGCTCCTAGCAAAGAAGAAGTTTTATTGACTGAGATTAGAGATTTATTGAAAGAAAAAAAATAAATTCCTTTAAAATGAGTACTTTTGTGCTCAAATTCAATACCACTTCTCGTTATGCAAGAAAAAATTATAATATTAGATTTCGGCTCACAGACGACTCAGCTTATTGGACGTCGTGTGCGTGAGCTCAAAACGTATTGTGAAATAGTACCTTACAACAAGTTTCCTGTAGGTGATACAACTATCAAAGGCGTTATTTTATCAGGTAGTCCTTTTTCAGTCTATGACTCCGAGGCTTTTAAGATAGCACTGGATACTATTTGGGGTAAATACCCTATTTTAGGCATTTGTTATGGAGCTCAATTCATAGCCTCAGAACACCAAGGTAAGGTTGAGCCTACATCTACTCGAGAGTATGGACGCTCACAGCTCTCCTGGATAGACTCGACCAATGCTTTATTTGAGGGTGTTGACAAAAACGCTCAGGTTTGGATGAGTCATGGAGATACCATTACAGCTATTCCAGATACATTTAGCAAGATTGCATCAACAGAAGAGGTGGACATTGCTGCCTATCAGGTAGAAGGTAAGCCCATATGGGGGGTACAATTCCACCCTGAGGTGTTTCACACTAGCTGTGGTATGCAGCTCCTAGAAAACTTTGTATATCGAGTTTGTGGTTGTAGCGGTACTTGGTCGCCAGCCTCTTTTATCGAGCACACTGTAGCTCAGCTCAAAGAGCAGTTGGGTGATGATAAAGTCGTACTTGCCCTGAGTGGTGGGGTAGATTCATCAGTAGCCGCTGTTTTGTTGAACAAGGCTATAGGCAAAAACCTGACTTGTATTTTTGTTGATCATGGTTTGCTCCGTAAGGATGAGTTTAAGAATGTGCTTCACGACTATGAGTGCCTTAACTTAAATGTTATTGGTGTAGATGCCAAAGCTAAATTCTACTCAGAGCTGGCAGGTGTAAAAGATCCAGAGCAAAAGCGAAAAATTATCGGTAAGGGTTTTATTGATGTGTTTGATGCTGAAGCTCACAAGCTCAAAGATGTCAAATGGCTAGCACAGGGTACTATCTACCCTGACGTCATCGAATCACTCTCTATTACAGGGACAGTGATTAAGAGCCACCACAATGTGGGTGGACTACCCGAGAAAATGGCGTTGAAGTTATGCGAGCCTCTTCGTCTTTTATTCAAAGATGAAGTACGTAAGGTGGGACGTGAGCTCGGTATGCCTGAGCATTTGATTGGCCGTCACCCCTTCCCAGGGCCAGGTTTAGGTGTACGTATCTTAGGCGATATTACTCCAGATAAAGTACGTGTACTTCAAGAAGCCGATCATATCTTCATTCAGGGTCTTAGAGACTGGGGTCTATATGACAAGGTATGGCAAGCAGGAGTTATCTTACTTCCTGTTCAGTCGGTAGGCGTAATGGGTGATGAACGCACCTATGAAAGTGCAGTAGCTCTTCGAGCAGTAAGCTCAGTTGATGCAATGACAGCCGATTGGGTGCATTTACCTTATGAGTTCTTGGCCAAGGTATCTAACGATATTATCAACAAGGTCAAAGGAGTGAACCGAGTAACCTATGACATAAGCTCCAAGCCACCAGCAACTATCGAATGGGAGTAAGTCCAATAGCTATATGCTGAAAATAGATACTAGAAAGGAGGGTACCGCGCTACCCTCCTTTTTTGTTTGCTCCTGTCCAAATAGTTTTAGACCCTGCCTAATTAAATTCAGACCCTGCCTAAAGGTAGCTATGACCTAGTCTGAGTAGGTAGGGTTTAGAGAAGTCTAAAATCAGGAATATGGATTATTTTCCTCTTGAGGGCTAGCTTGTTTTTGGCCTTAAGCTTATTGAGCATTTTGGATACATTTAGACGGGTATCGTTGAGCTGGAAGGCGAGATCTTCCATTTTAATATAGAGTGTAATCGAGTGGGATGTATTGCCTAGATGCAAGTGTATGAATGTTTTAAAGCGGTCTAGCAAGTCGTTAGATGGCTTAGGAGCCCAAATAGCTTTGGTGTAATTATGGGTTTGACTACTTAGAATGTTGAAAAAATTAAGCTTGAAAATGTGGTGTTTTGTTAGCTCCTCTAGTATATAATACTTGTCGATAATCAGTAAGTCGCAAGTTGTTGAAGTAGTATAAGTAGCCTGATACGATGGTACTAAACCAAATAATGAAGCGGGTTCGATAACAGAGTACGACAATATTTCCTGCTCTATCTTAAAGGTTTTGTCCGGCGACTCTATCTTCTTGACTAGAGCTCCATTAAGTACAAAGATAAGCTGGTTACAGGGCTCTCCTGAGTTTATAAAAGTGGTTTGTGCAGGAAGTGATTTAAACTGTAGTTTGACTTTTTCTATAATTTTAGTAACAGTTTCCTTACTCAGACCTTGAAACAAAGGGAGCTGTACTATTTTTTGATACATTGTTTGCATAGATCTTATTCTTAGTCATTTTATTATTCCGTAAAAATAATCAAACCTTCTCTTTTATAGCCTATTATTGAGAAATAGTTCTATATTTGTATATAAACAGAATATTTATAGCCTTAAATTTTGTACTATGTTTGATTCTTTTACTTTGAAGGAAACCTTTAGTGCTTTTCTAATCCTTTTTGGTATTATAGATATCACAGGTTCTATCCCTATTATTTTAAATCTAAAAGAGCGTGGTAAGACTGTACATCCTCTACGCGCCACTTTGATTTCTTTTGTGCTCTTGCTGGTGTTTTTCTATGGGGGAGAATTAATGTTAGATCTCTTCGATATTGATATCGAATCCTTTGCTGTAGCAGGAGGTCTGGTACTTTTTATTATGGCGATCGAAATGCTTTTAGACATTGAGATATTTAAATACAAAGGACCCTCTGATGAGGCTACGATCATTCCTTTGGTTTTTCCCTTAGTAGCAGGCCCTGCTGCCTTTACTACACTACTCACTCTTCGTTCTACCTTTGCTCCTGTCAATATTTTGTCAGGCTTGAGCTTGAATATGGTTTATGTTTTTTTTGTGTTGAGTGCGACCAACTTTATTCAAAAAGTGCTGGGTAAAAGTGGCATTTACATTGTGCGCAAGTTCTTTGCCATTATTCTTCTAGCTATATCTGTAGAGGTTATTATTACCAATATTTATAAGCTAACTCAAGGCTAGTAGCTCAAGAGCTTTTTGTTGTACAAAATACGCGTAAATTTATCTTAAATTAAGACCTTGTAAATTTTACTCCTTACATAAAAGTATGTAACTTGGACTAATAAGTAGCTATTATAAACTTGGCTAGCTGCAATAAAACTTGTTAATGCTTAAAGTATGAGTTATTTACGATTTGATAGGACTTTGATGACCAACCTAGAGGAGTCTTTGCCTCGCGAGGTTTTACGCACAAATAAATCTGGAGCTTACCATTGTACTACCATAGTTGATTGTAATACGAGGAAATATCATGGTTTGCTGGTCATTCCAATACCTGAGCTTGGTGATAAAAATCATGTGCTTTTGTCTTCGTTAGACGAAACTGTGATTCAGCATGGGGCTGAGTTTAACTTAGGTCTGCATGAGTACCAAGGAGGGCACTTCAGTCCAAATGGACATAAATACATTCGAGAGTTTAGCTCGGACATTATACCCGCAACCACCTACCGAGTAGGTGGAGTAGTGCTTAAGAAAGAAAAACTATTTGTACATCACGAACATCGCATTTTGATTCGCTATACCTTACTTAATGCACACTCTAAAACGACCTTGCGTTTTAGACCTTTCCTAGCTTTTCGTAAAGTTACAACAACGACTCATGAAAATGATGCCATCAATAAACATTATGATGAAATAGACTGCGGTATTAAGACGAGTCTTTATCCCGCTTATCCAGAGCTGTGTATGCAGTTTAATAAAAAAGTGGATTTTCATTTTGTCCCTGACTGGTATCGGAACTTCCAATATCGTAAAGAAATAGAGCGAGGTTACGATTATAAGGAGGATTTATATGTACCTGGCTATTTTGAATTGCCTATCCAAAAAGGGGAAAGCATAGTATTCTCTGCCGGTATTACAGAAATTGCCGCTGCTGATTTATTAGATACATTTCAAGTAGAGCTCAATGAGCGTACACCCAGAGATAGTTTTGAACACTGTTTGGTCAATTCTGCCCATCAGTTTTATAAGAAACAAGGAGATCGCAACTACATTGTGGCGGCATATCCCTGGTACTTGAAGCAGCGTGCACGTGATTTGTTTGTCTCTCTTCCAGGCCTAACCCTTGCTACAGGCCATTGCGATTGGTTTGAAGCCATAATGGATACAGCTCGGATCAAGCTGGAGGCTTTTATGCAGGCTGAGCAACACACACAGGAGTTACAAGGACTTGCAGATGCGGATGTCTTGCTCTGGGTTATCTGGGCTATTCAGCAGTATGCTAAGAGTAGCTCTTTGGCTGTGTGTAAGGAGAAGTACTTCGATTTAGTGTCTGAAATTATAAGTTACATTCGTTCGCACAAACACCCCAATCTGTTTTTGCATGCCAATGGCTTGTTGTACACCAAAGGAGGAGCTCAGCCAGTTACTTGGATGAATGCTGTGGTCAATGGCAAGCCCGTAACCGCACGGAGTGGGTATATCGTAGAGGTAAATGGCCTGTGGTATAATGCCTTGCGTTTTATAGAAAGTATGTATCTCATAGATAACACCAAAGAGGTACCTGTACCTAAGTTTATACAGAAAATAATTTCCTTATTAGAGAGCTCTTTTCCTGCCGTTTTTATCAATGAGTATGGCTATCTCTATGATTATGTAGATGGTGATGTCAAAGATTTGAGTGTACGCCCCAATATGATTATACCTGTAGGGCTGGACTTTAGCCCCTTGGATAAAAAGCAAATGAAGGCAGTTTTAGATACGGTCACCAAAGAACTATTGACGCCAAAAGGACTTCGATCCCTTAGCCCCAAGAGTTTGGGGTATAATCCTGTCTATGAGGGCTCTGTTGAACAGCGAGCTTATGCCTACCATCAAGGTACAGCCTGGCCTTGGCTGATGGGTTTTTATGCGGAGGCTTATCTCAAAATAAACAAGCGTAGTGGGGTGTCTTTTATTGAGCGCCAATTGATCGGTTATGATTCTGACATGAGCAATCACTGTATTGGTTCGTTGTCTGAGCTGTATGATGGCAACCCGCCTTTCAGGGGGAGAGGAGCGATCTCCTTTGCTATGAATACAGCAGAAATTTTGCGTGTATTACGCATTTTGTCTAACTATTATTTAGAGTAGGAGGAGGCGTATGAAAGTTTTAATGTTTGGCTGGGAGTTTCCTCCACATATTTTAGGTGGTTTAGGTACAGCAAGCTACGGTATGACGAAGGGCTTGTCTGAGCAAGACAATGTGGATATAACATTTTGTGTACCCAAGTTGCATGGAGATGAGGACCGTAGTTTTCTCAACTTGATAAGTATGAGTAATACTCCTGTGGTGTGGAGAGATGTAGATTACGAGTATGTCAAAGGGAGAGTAGGGCAGCTTATTGATCCGAACCTCTATTTTGATTTGCGTAATCACCTCTATGCTGATTTCAGTTCCATCTATACCAATGATTTGGGTTGTATAGAGTTCTCAGGAGCTTATCCTGAGAATATTCATGAGGAGATTAATAATTATTCCATAGCAGCAGGAGTTGTGGCTCGGCAGCAAGAGTTTGATATTATACACTCACACGACTGGGTAACCTATCCGGCAGGGATACATGCTAAGCTCGTATCAGGTAAGCCATTGGTTGTACATGTCCATGCTACAGATTTTGATCGAAGTCGGGGTAATGTAAATCCTACGGTATATGGCATAGAGAAAAATGGAATGGATTATGCTGACCACATCTTTTGTGTGAGTGAACATACTCGTCAAGTGGTCATTAAGAACTACAACCAATCGCCAAGCAAAGTCTCTGTGATGCACAATGCGGTGATGCCTCTTTCTCCAGAAATAGAGGCGATAGAACCTAAGCGTTTCAAAAAAGATAAAATCGTGACGTTCTTAGGGCGTATTACGATGCAGAAAGGTCCTGAATACTTTGTTGAGGCTGCCTCTTTAGTTCTTCAAAAGCTCAAAAATGTACGCTTTGTCATGGCAGGAAGTGGGGATATGATGAATGATATGATTTATATGGCTGCAGAGAAGGGGATTGCCGATCGCTTTCACTTCCCTGGGTTTATGCGAGGTAAAGAGGTGTATGAGGTATTGAAGTCTAGTGATGTTTATATTATGCCTTCCGTATCAGAGCCTTTTGGTATCTCTCCCTTAGAGGCGATGCAATGCCGTGTACCTACCATAATATCTAAGCAATCGGGTTGTGCAGAAATATTGAGCAAATGTGTCAAGGTAGATTACTGGGATATCCATGCCATTGCCGATGCCATTTACGGGATATGCACTTATCCTGCCCTCTATGAGTACTTACAAGAGGAGGGCAAGAAAGAAGTAGATGAGATTAAATGGGAGTATGTGGGTGCACGTCTCAAAAACAGATACCAAGAAATTATACAAAAGCATTAATACCTATAGATTATGAAAACAATTTGTCTGTACTTCGAAATACACCATATCGTTCACCTTAAGCGCTATCGTTTTTTCGATATAGGTTCAGATCATTACTACTACGATGACTACCTAGATGAGACTACACTCAATGATGTAGTAGAGCGTTCGTATGCTCCAGCTTTAAGCACACTGCTGGAGATGATAAAGCAGTCAGACTATACGTTTAAAGTGGCTTTTTCTATCTCAGGTGTAGCCATCGAGCAGCTAGAGGTTTATGCACCCTCTATTATCGATTTGTTGCAAGAGTTAAACAGTACGGGCTGTGTAGAGTTTCTGGCAGAGCCTTATTCGCATGGCTTGTCTTCTTTAATTCATGCCGATACCTTTAATGAGGAGGTGAGCCGTCAAGCTCAAATGATGGAAGAGCTGTTTGGACAAAAGCCCACTGTCTTCCGTAATTCAGGCTTGACCTATTCCGATGACATTGCTGATTTGGTGGCCGACTTGGGTTACAAAGGAATGTTGACAGAAGGGGCCAAGCACTTGTTGGGTTGGAAGAGTCCACATTTTGTGTACAATAGTGCAAGCCGACCAGAGCTGAATCTTTTACTGCGTGACTTTAAGCTCTCCGATGATATTGGCTTGAGATTTTCCAACACCTCTTGGTCTGAATATCCGCTCTATGCTGATCGCTATGTAGAATGGATTGCTCAGCTACCTGAGGATGAAAAGGTCGTTAATCTGTTTATGGATTTAAAAACCATAGGTATCTACCAGCCTTTATACTCCAATATCTTAGATTTCTTTAAGGCCCTACCTGCTTGTGCTGCTCAAAAAGGCTTTGAGTTTGCTACCCCATCAGAGGTGATTGATAAGTACAAACCAACTGCGCAGCTGTCGTCCTTATATCCTGTATCTTGGAATGATGAGGAGCGTGACACAAGTTCGTGGCTTGGCAATGTGATGCAAAGAGAAGCCTTCAAAAAACTGTACAGTGTAGCAGATCGAGTTTTAATATCGAATGATAAAAAGATTAAGCAAGATTGGTATTACTTACAAGCGAGCAACAATTTCCGATTCATGTCTACCAAAGAAACCGGTTTGGGCGTTTATCGAGGCATCTATGATTCTGCCTATGACGCTTTTACCAACTACATGAATATATTAGGTGATTTTATAGCTCGTGTAGATGCTCTATATCCTGCAGAAATGGGTACAGAAGAGTTGAATGCCTTAGTAACTACGATTCGTAATCAGGAGATTGAGATTGCCCGACTAGATGAAGAGATACAAAAATGGGAACAAAAATATGGTAAGCTATCCAAAGCCAAGTCGAAGGCACAAGCTCAGCGAATAAAAAAATAAATGTAGAATCAGGGGGGTAGATTAAACCTTTTGTGTTTTGGACAGTCTTAGTAATAGTTGCAACTCCAAGTTAAGAACTTAAAACACAAAAGAATTATGAGAAAAATTATATTGATTTTTGCATTCATTTTGGCGACACAGGTATCAGTAGATGCTCAGAATAGACGTCGCCACCCTCGCAGACAGCTAAATCGAGTAGAAAGACGTATGGAGCGTCAAGAGTGGCACATAGATCGGGTGACTGACGCTATGGCACTTACCTATGAGCTGACTGATAAGCAAAAAGAACAAGTGAGAGCTTTAAATGCTAATTGGTTGGGCCAGAATAGGTCTTATCGCTACAATGATGCAAGAAATAGAAAACAATTGAGGAGATATCCTTGTTATACTGAAGATAATGCTTGTGTAGGTACGCCTACCTTATACAAGGAACTGCGATTAAAAGAACTCGAAAGTGAAGTAGAGTCTTACCGAGCTGAACTGCAGAAGATTTTTACTAAAAAGCAGTATAAAGCTTATGAAAAGCAGGTAGAAGAAGCGCTAGCACAAGCCTCATTGAACAAATAAATACTTAGAGTAATGAAACGAAAAGCAATTTTTATGACACTCTTGCTTCTTGCTACGGTGATGCATGTTTCGAGGGTGGAGGCTCAAGATCTTAAAGGCCTACCTCAGGCTGCGCAGGAGTTCATCACAACTTACTTTCCCAAGCTAAAAGTGGCTAAAGTAGAGATAGATAGTGAGCTTTTCGAATCGAAAACTTATGAGGTTGAGCTCAATAATGCTTATGAATTAGCCTTTAGTAGCAAAGGAGAATGGTTTGAAGTGGATTGCAAGGGTGAACAAGTACCCTTATCGCTTATTCCACAAGCTATTCAAAAATACATCCAGACTAATTTCCCTGGTGATTACATCACACAGATTGAGAGAGATAGAGCTGGCTATGAAGTGGAACTTCAGAGTGACCTAACACTTATATTTGATAAAGAAGGTAAATTTAAAAAAATTGGAGATTAATTGATTTGATTTGATATGTAGTAAGAGTAAGAATCCCTAGGGGTTCTTACTCTTTTTTTATATTTAAGTTTTGCTGTTTATTCCTAACAAACTGCAAAGCTTTGATTATCTTGCAATTTAAAATAATTGGAAAAAGAGTAAAATGGATAAAAAAGAGATAGGAGCGAAGTTGAAGCGTTCTATTTTAGGCTCCTTACCTAAGGCTTTTCAAACTTGTTTGTGGTTACTGAAGATTATGCTTCCTATTTCGCTACTGGTGCGTATATTAGACTACTACGGCTTTGTTGAGTACCTATCCACTTTCTTACATCCCATATTCGATCTACTCGGGCTCCCAGCTAAGCTAGCTATCGTTTTTGTTACGAGTATCTTTGTCCCTTTATATGGGGCTATTGCCGTAATGGCCTCGCTAAGTATGACGGTTCGTGAAGCGACTATCCTGACTTTGATGTGTTTAATTGCACACAACCTACTGGTAGAATGTGCGGTTACTAAGAAGACTGGTTCTTCTTTTTTGGGTGTTTTTATACTACGTATTTGTATGGCTTTTGTTGTAGCTTTTGCCTTAAACTTAGTTTTACCTCCCAATGAGGCTTCGTTTGTATTATCAACTCAGGTTGAAGGTTACACTAATTTGCAACAGCTGTTCTTGGAGTGGTTTTACTCTTCTATCCAGCTGACTTTAGTTTTGGTTACCATTGTTACTTTGCTCATGATTCTACAACGCGTCTTAAATGAGTTTAAGCTGATAGATAAGCTAATAAAACCTTTAGCTCCACTTATGCGTATCTTCGGTCTGCCTGAGCATGCCTCTTTACTGTGGGTTGTAGGTAATGTGGTGGGTTTGGCTTATGGCGGAGCATTGATGGTAGATATGATAGATGAGGGACAGGTGACACGCAAGGAGGCCGATATGGTGAATCACCACTTGGCTATTTCTCATTCTTTACTTGAGGATACGATTCTTTTTGTAGCCTTAGGTATCAATATCTGGGCGATTATTATTCCACGGCTCCTTTTTGCCATGCTTGTAGTTTGGACCAAACGTCTGTGGAATCATTTTAGCTTGAAGAGGGCTTAGTTTAAGGCTACCTTTTCTTTATAGACATCGTAGCGAGCAAGAATATCTCGTACAAAATTGTAGGTTTCAATGCCTCTAAAGTATCCGTGCTTACAAACAGGATCAGAGAAATATTCGCGGTTACTTTTGAGCAGGATATACTCTTCTACATGATCAAACCAGACGTATTTATTCTTGTGGTACTTTTCGGCTAGTGCCATAGCATCAAAAATATGTCCGATACCCGCATTGTAAGAGCCTAAAACAAACTTGATACGCTCATCGGGGTCTGTAATTTTTGAAAATGATTTCTCCATGATGCTGATGTATTTTACAGCTCCTTTGATGTTTTCATTGACATCCATCTCCTTGCCTCGGGGTACACCCATTGCTCTTGCAGTACGGGGCATAAGCTGCATAAGTCCCACAGCTCCTGCCCAGGAAACTACCGATTTTTTGAAGTTGGATTCTGTATAGGCTAGAGAGGCTAAGAGTCTCCAATCCCAATTAATGCTTTTAGCATGAAGCTTGAAGTAGCTATCGTAAGGAGATATAATTCCTTTTTCAATAGATTGTATGGGAGAATGGATGTAGTTGTTTTTACTAATCTCAAAGTATCTCTTCAGACTAGCTTTATAAGTAGGAGATTGGTCGTACTCCTCGTACCAGGTGCTAATAGCCTTTTGTAGTTCTTTGCTTTCTTGGCGCACGGCCCAAGACCGTCGTTGATCAAAGCTTAGCTTAAGTTTGATGTCGAGATTGGCGTAGTAGGTCTTGTTAAGTTGAGCGATGTAATTATCAGCTACCGTATAATCTATCTTGGCCTCTGCTACCTGTGTGATTAGATCTTCTAGCGTAAGTGAGTCTGTATTGATGAGTTGGATGTGAATTCCTCCACCTAGCTCTTCATTGAGATTGAGTAGTCTGTGGTGATACTTTCCAGGTTGTACATGGATCGTTTGTCCTATAAGTTCGGTGACATCAGACAGGGCTTGTTTGCCCTTGCGTTGAATCAATACTTGATGGGTCTGTGTCTCAGGGCCACAGAAAGTAATCTTTTTTTTGAGTTCTTTGGTAATCGGTAGGTTGTAGGCGATTAAATCACCTTCACCCTTCAGTAGCTTTTCTACTAACTCTTCTTCACTGTTCGCAATCACTAGGCGAAGGGATAGGCCGAGCGACTTAGCTAATTGCTCACTAAGTTCGTACTGTAAACCCATTTTTTGGCCTCTATACTTAAAGTAATCTACCGAACTATACATGCTCAATACGGTGAGTTCTCCTTTTTCTTTGACTTGGGGCAAATCAACAAGGAGTTCTTCTGTGCTTGTCTTGGGTCTTTTGTTTTTAGACTTACAAGAGAAACATAATAATAAGGGGAGTACAAGAAGTAAGGTGTAAGTTAGGCGCATAGGCAGGAGGTTTTCTTGCTATTCTGGTTCAGGCCAGGTGAGGTGCTTCGTAATGTACATGGTTAAAATATCAATGGCTACATTATTACTTCCTCCCTCTGGAACGATTAAGTCTGCATACCTTTTGCAGGGTTCAATAAATTGCAGGTGCATGGGTTTGAGAACTTTGGTGTATCTGTCCATCACATCTTTTGTTGTACGTCCTCGCTCCACGATGTCTCTTTGGATTACACGGATCAATCTTTCATCAGGATCAGCATCAACAAAAACTTTTAAATCCATCATATCTCGTAACTTTTTGTTGGAAAGCGCTAGAATTCCTTCGATGATAACTACATTTCTAGGGGCAATATGGATGGTTTCGTTTTGTCGGGTACAGGTTAGGTAGGAGTAAGTAGGCTGCTCAATAGCTTTGCCTTCTTTGAGGGTAGCAACGTGTTTGGCTAGAAGTGACCACTCAAAAGCGTCTGGATGGTCAAAGTTTATATTTTGTCTCTCCTCAACTGGTACATGGCTACTATCTTTATAATAGGAGTCTAAGGGTAATAATACGACTTCGCCCGCAGGTAAGCTCTCTACAATTTTACGAACTACGGTTGTTTTTCCTGAACCAGTTCCACCTGCTATACCAATTATTAACATCTTATAAGTATTATTTTTAGGAATAAAAAAACTACATTTGTGGTAATCCTGTTAGTAGTGCAGGCAAATATAATCACATTAAATTAATATACCAACATTATGATTAAACACATTGTACTGTTTAAACTCAAAGAAGAAGCTCCAAAAGAAGAGAAGTTACAAGTAATGAATGCATTCAAAAGTGCGATTGAAGCACTGCCAGCCAAGATAAATTTTATTCGTAAGGTAGAAGTAGGCTTGAATGTAAATGCGGACGAAACTTGGGATATTGCTCTATATAGTGAATTTGATAACATGGAAGACATGAAAGCCTATGCGGTGCATCCAGATCATGTGGCAGCTGCAAAGCTACTTGCTGATTTAAAAGAGAGCAGGGCTTGTGTTGATTATGAAGTATGATAAAACTAACACCCAATTAAAAATATGAAGAAGTTTTTTACCCTATGTTTATTTACGCTTTTAGCTAGCTTCACGTTTGTGCAGGCTCAAATGCATGATCCGGTACATGTAGAAACTAGTTTTGAAAAGTTATCTGATACAGAAGCCCAGCTTGTATTTACTGCGAAGATTGATAAAGGCTGGCATGTTTACTCCACCAACATGGAGGATGCAGGTCCTACTGAAGCCTCTTTCCAGTTGGAAAAAAGTGCAGGTATTGAATTAGATGGATCTTTAATCGCTCAAGGTGAAGAGATAGAAACATTTGATAAAGCTTTCCAGAAAACCCTACGTTTTTTTGAAAATGAAGTTACATTTATTCAGAAGATCAAGTTAATCAGCAGTGATTACTACCTAGAAGGCTATTTAGAATATGGTGTCTGCGATGATGAATCCTGCTTGCCGCCAAGCACTGTTGATGTTAGCTTTGGCAACAAAGATGCAGCTGCCTTAGGTGCAAGTGGCTCTACGACGCCAAGTGAGGCTATTTCTCCTAGCTTACAGCTACCCGCTCAAGAGAATGCACAGCTAGAGCTGAGTGAAGCACATGCAGACTGGTGGAGGCCAGTGATTAAGGAGCTTGATTCCTACAGTGATCACGATACAGCTAAAGATAGAACCTTATTGTATATTTTTATTTATGGATTCTTAGGTGGTTTAGTTGCACTCCTTACACCTTGTGTATGGCCTATTATCCCGATGACAGTAAGCTTCTTTTTGAAGCGCTCTAAAGATAAGAAGAAGGCCCTGCGTGATGCAATCATCTATGGTGTCTCTATCATCGTCATCTACCTAACTTTAGGTTTGGCTATTACTTTAATTTTTGGACCGAGTGCTTTAAATTCACTCGCTACTAATGCGGTGTTTAACATCATATTCTTCTTGATGTTAGTTGTGTTTGCTGCATCATTCTTTGGTGCCTTTGAGCTTAGGCTACCTTCTAAGTGGAGCACAGCCGTAGATAGCAAAGCCGATCAAACAACAGGTCTGTTAAGCATCTTCTTAATGGCCTTTACCCTGGCTTTAGTTTCTTTCTCTTGTACAGGTCCTATTATTGGGCTTTTACTTGTTGAGGTAAGTACTACAGGTAGTGTTCTAGGCCCTGCAGTAGGTATGTTTGCCTTTGCTTTGGCTTTGGCCTTACCCTTTACTTTATTTGCTCTCTTCCCCTCTTGGTTAAATAGTATGCCGAAGTCTGGTGGCTGGATGAATATCGTGAAGGTTTCTTTAGGATTTGTAGAGCTAGCTTTAGCACTCAAATTCTTATCCGTTGCTGATCTAGCTTATGGCTGGGGTATCTTAGATAGAGAGGTCTTTATTGCCTTGTGGATTGTTATCTTTGCACTCTTTGGGCTTTACCTCTTGGGCAAAATTAAGTTTGCTCATGATGATGACAGCAATAAAGTAGGAGTGACTCGCTTTTTCTTAGCCCTAATCCCTCTTTCGTTTGCTGTTTATATGGTCCCAGGCTTGTGGGGAGCACCTCTGAAAGCGATAAGTGCCTTTGCACCTCCTATGCACACACAAGATTTCAATCTTTACGATGGTGCGATAGAAGCTAAGTTTGACGACTACGATCAAGGAATGGAGTATGCACGCCAACAGGGTAAACCGGTGATGTTAGACTTCACAGGATATGGCTGTGTAAATTGTCGTAAGATGGAGTTGGCTGTTTGGACTGATCCTTCAGTACACTCCTTAATCAATGACGACTATGTATTGATTACACTTTATGTAGATAACAAAGACAAACTTCCTGAGCCGATAGAGGTAGTAGAAAACGGACAAAAACGTAAGCTGCGTACGGTAGGAGATAAGTGGAGTTATTTGCAACGTGTTAAATTTGGTTCAAACTCTCAGCCTTTCTATGTACTTGTAGATAATGAGGGTGTACCCTTAAACAGTCCGTATGCTTATAACGAAGATGTTGATGCTTACATCAACTTCTTGGAAACAGGATTAAAAAACTTCAAAAAATAGTGTGAATTTGTGTAAGCAAGTCAGCACAAAAAAGGCTCAAGTACTAACTTGAGCCTTTTTTTATTCTTTTTAAATCAACTATTGTATTTGCAAGAACTTATGGAGTTGGATGGATAATCTCCAACGATTATCCCGATGAATCTCTTCCAGGCACTTGTTGAGGTTTTGTCTGGAAAACTGCATTTTGTCTGCAGGTTCGCCTTCAAAAATAGGTGATAAGAAGTAATGTTTCGCCTTTGGCAAGCTTTCAATAGCAGGTATCTGGGTACGAAGCTCACAAGCAAATCGAATCTCATCTACTTCTGTTAGCACTTCATTGAGCTGTTTTAGGCCGACCTTTGGACTACATGAAATATAATCGATTCCTTTAGGCACTGGTCTAGAGCCATTTGTTTCAATGCAGTTATAGTAGCCATCAAAATGGCTGAGTATCTCTTCTGTGAGCTGTAGGGTAGGTTCTCCACCTGTCCAAATGATGTTTTTACACTTATACTTCTGTATGTGTTGCAGAATCTCTTCTAGGCTGTACTCACGGTAGGTGTCAAAGTCAGTATCGCAAAAGGAGCACCTTTTGTTGCAACCAGCCAGACGAATAAATATAGCTGACATACCTGTATTAGCCCCTTCTCCCTGTATGGAGTGAAAGATCTCAACGACTTGGAGTTTTTTATTCCTCATACCTGCAGTTTGTCTTAGGCGTTTCGGAAAGCTCAATGGCTTTGAGTTGTGGTAGCTCTGGCTTGAACTTTTTATAGATATAGCGTGACATATTTTCGACACTCGTCTGAAAATCAAAGATATCATTGAGGTGACGGTGATCTAAAGTTTCATCAATCCACTGCTTGATGTAATCTAGCTTTCTGTAGTCGATGATAAATCCATCTTTATTGACTTCTCCTGTCAGTACAATTTTTAAGATGTAGTTGTGTCCGTGGACACGACCACAAGGATGGCCTTCTTCTAGGCCAACTAATTGATGACTAGCAGAGAAATGGAACTCTTTGGTTATGGTTAGCATAATAATATAGGTATAAACAGTTTAGGATGCGAAGTAAGTAAAACGGATTGATTCTCACAAAAGAGCTGTTCTTATTCTCGGAAAGAATAACATATTTTAGAGCTCATTTGGACCTAAAAAAAGCTCTAGCCTAGGCTAGAGCTTTTAAGTATAAATAGTTGAGTACTATTGATTTTTTATTTCTTATCAGCGAAGAAACGGTTGTATAGTCCTTCGAATGCTTTACCGTGACGAGCTTCGTCTTTACACATTTCGTGTACTGTATCGTGAATAGCATCTAGGTTTAATTGTTTGGCACGAGTAGCAATTCTTTTCTTGTCTTCACAAGCGCCTTGCTCTGCTTCCATACGTTTTTTAAGGTTGGTCTTTGTATCCCAAACCACTTCACCTAGAAGTTCAGCAAATTTAGCAGCATGTTCTGCTTCTTCCCATGCGATACGTTTGTATGCTTCAGCTACTTCAGGATAGCCTTCACGGTCAGCTTGACGACTCATAGCTAGGTACATACCTACTTCAGTACACTCACCCATAAAGTGTGCATTTAGGTCGTTGATCATTTCTTCGTCACAACCTTTTGCTACACCAATCACGTGTTCGTCAGCGAAAGATAAAGCACCTTCTTGCTCTTGTACTTCTACAAACTTGCTTGCTGGAGCTTTACATAGTGGACACTTTTCTGGAGCTGCATCGCCTTCGTGGATATAACCACAAACAGTACATCTAAATCTTTTCATTTTTTTATTATTTAATTAGTTTTTAAGTGCTTCGTCACTCTTGTGACGCTAAGCATGAATTACATATGCCTTTACAATAAAAATGAGTTTCGGTAATCTGATGCCCTTCGCGTGAGAATCCCTCGAGTAGCGTAGGCATTACCTCTTTCAAATCTACAATCTTATAACATTTTTTGCAAAAAAAGTGAGCATGGGGAGAAGTATCTATATCATACGAAGTATTCTTCTCATCTATGGTCAAAATTTTTACTGCATTATGCTCTTCAAACAACTTCAGTGTATTGTAAACAGTTGTCTTTGAAAGCGTTGGAATCTGATCTGATAGAGCCGTGTATATCTCATCCACATTGGGGTGAATTCGATGGTCTAGAAGGTACTGCATGATGGCAATACGTTGTAGAGAGGGCTTAATCTCAAATTCCTGTAAGTGATCTAATGCGTTCATAATCTAAATGCATTACAAGTTTGTAATCATTACAAACTTGAATTGGATGCAAATGTAAATATTAGATACTTGAAGTCCAAATAAAACGGTACGAAAATTACAACTTGAAAGCAGAAAATACCTAGAATTTATGGTAAAGCGTTACTGAACAAGTATCTTTGAATATATTCAAGTAATAAAAAGAGTTGAGATGAGAAATAAAGGTTTTATCCGTGTTGCAGCTGCAGTGCCACAGGTCAAAGTTGCCGATGTGTCATACAATGCCAAGCAGATTATAACATCAATCAAGCAAGCAGCCCAAAACTCAGTAAGCTTAGTTGTTTTCCCAGAGTTGTCGTTAAGTTCTTTGAGCTGTGGTGATTTATTTAGAAATACACTTTTACTGACTCAAGCAAAGGAAGCGCTTCGTTATATCTTAGAAGAGACTAGAGAAGATGCGATAATCGCTGTGTTTGGTTTGCCAATCTCTATTTACTCATCCATCTATAACGTTGCAGCCGTCTGCTATAAAGGAGAGTTGGTAGCTTTAGTTCCTAAAACGGAGGCTAATACCAATACGGTTTTCTGTAATGGGCCAAAGGCAGGTGCTGCATGCTATGATTTCTATCAAGAGGAAGTACTGTTCGCCCAAGATGTATTGTTCCGCTGTTCGGACTTTAGTTTTTCTATAGGCTTTTCTGTAGAGGAGAGTATGAATCAGTCTGGGGTAGATGTACGCTGCTGCTTGACTGATCAAGCTGCTTTTGCTACTACTGAGCACACAGCAATTGAAGCCCTAAGAGGTCTTACACAGATTCAAAACTGTGCTGCACTCTATGTATCCCCTGGTTTTGGGGAGTCGAGTACTGACTTGGTGTATGGAGGTGCAGCAGCACTTGTTGAAACAGGCCAAGTACTCGTACAGAATCCTTTGTTTCAAACAAGCTCTTCTTTGCTGATATCAGAGTTTGATCTGGCTAAAATACACGCACTTCAGAAAAATCATTCAACTCCATGGGCAGTACATGAGCTTCAAATTAAGACAGAGCCTGCAGCAGATTTTAGTTTAACAAGAATTCTAAATCCACATCCCTTCTTAGCTGCAGCTGCTACTCAAGATACCACTTATGCACAGGCTTACGAGATACAAGCTTTGGGTCTAATTCAGCGTTTGACACACATAGGAGGAGAAAAAGTTATTTTAGGAGTATCTGGTGGTCTGGACTCTACCCTGGCTCTTCTAGTCTGTATGAAGGCGATTGATAAATTAGGACTTCCTCGTAAAAATATCATAGGAGTCACTATGCCTGGTTTTGGTACCACAGGGCGTACCTATCAAAATGCGCTTGTTTTGATGGAGAGAATGGGAATCACTGTTCGTGAAATAAGCATTAAGGAGGCTTGTTTACAGCACTTCAAAGATATAGGACATGATGTGAAACTGCAGGATGTGACTTACGAAAACAGTCAAGCACGCGAGCGCACCCAAATTCTCATGGATATCGCAAATCAGGAAAACGCCTTGCTTGTGGGTACAGGTGATCTCTCAGAACTTGCTTTGGGTTGGGCTACTTACAATGGCGATCATATGTCTATGTATGCAGTCAATGCAAGTGTCCCCAAAACGCTGGTACAAGATTTAGTGCGCTGGGTAGCTCTTCATGAAACAGATCAAGAGTTGAGTGATACCTTGTTGGATATCTTAGATACGCCCATCAGTCCAGAGCTTACGCCTGCTACCGATGCTGGTGAAATTCAGCAGAAAACTGAGGATCTAGTAGGACCTTATGAGCTACATGATTTTTACCTCTACCATACCCTTAAGTATGCTTATAGTCCTAAGCT
Source organism: Bacteroides sp. (assembly GCA_030152865.1). GTDB lineage: Bacteria > Bacteroidota > Bacteroidia > Bacteroidales > Bacteroidaceae > Bacteroides_E. The sequence goes on along the minus strand of JASLIW010000035.1, from coordinate 2,442 downwards.
TATTTATGAGCGAGCACTGCTAGCTTTTGAGGGTAAGCACAGTGCAGAAGATATCAAATATTGGTTAAGGACATTTTACAGAAGGTTTTTTTCGCAGCAGTTTAAACGTTCCTGTATGCCTGATGGACCAAATGTGACAGGCTTGTCACTTAGTCCTAGAGGTGGTTGGCGTATGCCAAGTGATGCTAGTGTTGGTTTGTGGATGAATGCAATAGACCAGCTTTAAATGAGGCAGGGACAAAAGAGTAAAAGGTCAGGGATAGAACGTGCATCTGTCCCTGACCTTTTGCCCTTATGACTAGGACCTATTCATCAATGGTGTCGCAAGAGTCAAAAAAGAATTCTTTCTTGGCTTGCTCTTGAGGAACTGTAAAGTAGGTGCAAGTTGCTTCTGTGCATACTTCTCCCTTTTCATTGTATATTTCTGCTTGAATGATATTGACTTGCCTTTTCTCTTGAACTAGGCGTGCACGAATTGTGATTTGATCTACATCGGTCTGTATGGGTTTTAAGTATTTGGTCTCCATCTTAAAGGTGACACCTGTAGTTTGCTTTTTGCGAATCACTACCCAGGCACAAATTTCATCCAAAAGCACGGCTTGAATACCTCCATGTAAGGTGTTTAACCACCCCTGAAACTGTGGTTGAGGCTTCCAAAGGCTCACAATGTCCTCTCCATCCTCGTAAAACTCCATCTTAACTCCAGCTGGATTGCTGGGAGCACATCCAAAGCAGTAGTAGCCTTCGACATCTTTCCACGGGTTTGTTAGTTTTTTCATAGGCTTAAGTTGTTTTTGTTATTTTATTTTGATTTGACAATGGGAAAGGTCTTCAATGATCGCTAATGATTCTACGCGAACACCTTTTTCTTCAAGGCGTTTACGACCTTCCTGAAATGATTTTTCAATAATAAAGCCCATTCCTACCAAATGTGCTCCCGATTGCTTAATGAGATCAAGTACACCTAGAGCCGCATTTCCATAAGCTAAAAAGTCATCTACAAATAAGACGTGATCGTTGGGAGTCAAGTAGTCAGAGCTGATAATGACATCGTATTCTCTATCTTTAGTGAATGAGTGTACTTTGGTAGTTAGTATGTTGTCAATCGTTTTGGGGGATTTCTTTTTGGCAAAGACCACGGGGAGATTAAGCAAATAGCCCGTCATGATAGCTGGAGCAATACCACTGGCTTCTATGGTCATGATTTTATTGACCTTGGTAGAAGCAAATTTGCGTACAAACTCTACTCCTATAGATTTCATAAGTACAGGATCCATCTGGTGGTTGATGAAACTATCTACTTTTAATATTCCACCTTCGAAACATTTACCGTCTTGTAAAATTCTTTGTTTAAGTAAATCCATATCCGATTCTATTTATATATTTTTCGTTGGTTCAGTGCTCTCCAATATTTGCGAGCATTTACCATGTGTTGTTGTAAGTTAGTTGAGAAATTATGTTGTCCCGAGAAATCTTCCTTGGCACACATGTAGAGGTAGTTATGCTTTTCGTAGTTGAGTACACTCAATAAGCCCTCAACGGAGGGAAAGCGTATGGGGCCAGGAGGAAGTCCTACGTATTTATAGGTATTGTAAGGAGACTCAACAGTAAGCATATCGTTGGTGATGCGTCGGATAGAAAAATCTTGCAGTGCAAACTTTATGGTAGGATCTGCTTGGAGCAGCATACCTCGATGCAATCGATTGATATAGAGTCCGGCAACTCGAGCTTTCTCTTGGCTCGCATTGGTTTCTTCTTCTACAAGGGAGGCAATAGTGGCCACCTCAACAGGGCTTAAGCCTATTTCCTGAGCTTGCTCTATACGGTCTTGAGTCCAAAAGCGATTGTGTTCCTTACGCATACGCTTGATAAAGTCTTTGGCGCTCATGTTCCAATATACTTCGTAAGTATTGGGTATAAATAGAGCCGGGAGTGTTTCATAGCTGTAGCCTAGCTCGTGGAGGATCTCTGAGCTTGAGAAGTAAAGTTTTAAGTCCTGCTCGTTGGCCATGATTTGTCCACCTACTTGTTCAGCGAGCTGATCAAGTGTACGAATATTGTTGATAACAAGTTTAGTCGGTGTTTGATGCCCTCTTGACAGCTTGATAAAAAGAGAGTAAGGTGTGTCTTTATTACTAAGGGTATATTTACCCGAGCGAATAGCCTTAGGATATTGCTTGTATTGGCTGATAAGCCTAAATCCTAAGGGGGCTTTTTCTTGCTGAAGTATGCGGCAGATTTGGTTTTCTACTGAGTCTATTGTATAGTTATTGTAGATATAAAGCGTTTGCTTGTCTAGCTGTGGAGCTAGGGGTCTAAAGAATAGCAAGTAGGCAGTAGAAACTAGTGCCAGCGCTAGTAAGATAAGTACACATAAGCTTATCCCAATTCGCTTTTTTGTTTTTCTTTGAATAGCCATATTTTGAATTAGATAATAAAGAG
>JASLIW010000024.1 GCA_030152865.1 Bacteroides sp. | reverse complement strand
GGAGAGCAGGCTGTACGTGATGCACAGCTGGCAGGTGATGCAGTGCCACTTAATTTTTCTGAGGCCTTTGGTATCAAAATAAGTAAAGAAACAACCCCTGAAATCTATAATTTAGTGTTAAGAATGCGAGGCGATGCAGGTGATTTAGCAACTCGCCATGCCAAGGAGCATTATATGCGGGTACGCCCATTTAGTATGTATGGTGAAAGCAGCTGTACACCCGACCAAGAAGAATACTTACTCAAAGATGGCTCTTACCCCTCAGGACATACAGCCATCGGCTGGGCCACAGCCTTGGTTTTGGCCGAAATCAATCCCAGTAGACAAAATGAAATTTTAAAGTGGGGCTATGAAATGGGGCAGAGCCGTGTGATTTGTGGATGTCACTTCCAGAGTGATGTAGATGCAGGTCGGATTGTGGCTAGTGCAGTAGTAGCACGCTTACATGCCGATACTGTTTTTATGAAGCAGCTCAACAAGGCCAAAAAGGAGTTTAATCAACTTCAAAAGGCGGGAGTTGTAAAAAATTAGAGTGAAAAGTAGATGACGACTTATGGAATAATTAACAAAAGACTACCTCTTTTCAGGTAGTCTTTTCTATTTTTGTGTAGAGTAAGTCTTAGCGTAATACGGACGAACTCTAATTATCTAAACAGATACTTTTATCTAGCTAAAAAGCAAGGATTAGCTGTATTGTAAGTGGTTTTTAATTATATATATGCATAATAATAGTATTGTAAAGTACATTTCACTTTTAGCTATATGTTTTCTCGTGGCTTGTGAAAAGTCAGTGAGTCCACTGTCTATAGGTGAAACAGAGTATTATTACGAGGAGAGGTTGTCTTCTCTATCTTACGATGAAGATGGCTCATTTTGGATAGGAAGTGAAACAGGAGGATTATACAATTTTAAAGAGGATTATCGCTCGTCATACGACTTAGGTGAAGACCGTATCTATAAAGTGCTCCGTGAGCCTCAGGCAGAAAGTGAGTCCTTACTGTGGTTGGGAGTGAGAAACTCTGGGCTTCAATTATGGAAAATGCAAGGGAATGACACGCTTAATAAGTTGAAGACGTATGAAATTAATTTTAAGGGTAGTAAATACTCTGCATATGATATACTGAGTAATGAAAAAACCTTATATGTAGCTACTAGTCAGGGTTTATATGAAATGGATAAGACAGAATTATCGGGAGAACTCTGTCTAATATATCCATCAGAAGAGTATTTATCTAAGCAAAATGGATACTCATTTGTTTGCCATAATCTCTGTGCGTATAAAGATAGTGTGCTTTACGCATCTACTCAGAATGGTGTAGTGCAAATAGATATTAAAAATGCTAAGCAGTCTAAATACTTAGAGAATACTTACATCAATCATGTTTCTATATATAATGATCTTCTCTATGCTGTAGGGGATGGATGCTTATTTATTTGTTCCTTAGAAGGCGAGGTAATACAGGAAATAGAGGTGGCTAATAAACCTAAAGTTTATTACCAAGTAGAGGGTATACACTATTTAGTCGGTGCGCAAGAACTTTTACTAAGTAATGATTTAGAAGAGTTTTTATCAATTCGTTTGCGTAGATCTGTTCCTTTGGGAGGTAGAAATATTATCTTGCCAGGAAAACTTAAGCACTTCAGCTATTTGCTAACTGATCATGCACTTTGGAGAATTGCAAATCATATGGATGTCTTTAAGGGTAATATCTCCATTAAAGCAGCTTGTAAGGATGAGCAAGCATATTACTACCTGTCCTCTCATAATGAATTGTTTCGTCAGGAAGTAGGACGAAATAAGGCTAGATGTATTTATACTTTTTCTGAGGATTTGCAGATACGCTGGATGGATATAATAGATGGAGAACTCTACTTCTATGATAGCAATGAGTTCAAAAAGATGAGTGTATCAAAAAGCTGGCTTAATAATATGCTCTTTCGCAAACCCAAGACTTTACTGACATCTCATGCCAAAATAACAACAGCTGCAGTTAAGAAAATAAATGAGGACGTTTACTCTTATATAGGAATACAGGATGGCTTAGTTAGAGTAGCTTCTTCTGCTCGAGTAGATACAATTACAGCTATGAATAATGTGTATGTAACCTCTATTTTTAGTCATCCTTCTAACGATCGCTTATATTTCTCCACCCTAAATGATGGGGTTTTTTATCTGACTCCTGATTCTAAGGTGAAAAGAATAAATGAAACTATTGGATATTCTTTTTTAGAAGATATAATCTCCACAAATGATCATGATCCAAGTTTGATAATACTTACTAATCACCACATACTAAGTCAAAATCCAACAGATTCTTTGCTTGTAAAGGGATATAACAAACTTGTCTATCTCAATGATACCTTGTTTTATGCTATTCCTGAGTTGGGGCTGCATAAATTTTACTTAAGTCAGGGAGCAATAAAAGATGGTGGTATTCATTATCCAGATATTAGATTTCGACCTACTGCTATTTTTACTCATGGCAATCAGCTGTTTTTGGGCTCGAACTTAGGAGTTCTTTCCTTGCAAGCAGGGCAAGAAGACAAGCCTGCTTGGATCAGTTTTGAAGCTCCTGTTAGCTTGAGTCTGTTTTACCTTATTGCATTCTTAATAATAATCTTAGCGCTTGTTTTATTTTTTACGCTAATCTTTTTCCGTAAAAAGAGGCTCAACCTAATTCAATTAGAACGGCGTAAAGAAGACTTAGAAAATAGAATTAGTGAGTTGGCTAGTTATTATGAGTTGATCGATCGTGAGGATGATAAGGAGTTAGCTTATCTGCAACAGAAAATAAGTGAGATTGATCTGGACCCCAAAGCTAAAAAAGTAAACAATATTCAGTTTGATGAGTTGTCACTTGCTTTGATTAATCTAAATAGAGAAGCTACTTTATTCATACCTAAAAAGCTCCAAGAACAAGTGGAACAGATTGAAGCGACCACAGCCTTTGAAAAAGAGTATCTACTTGCTGAGTCTAGACATGCTGAGCAAGAAAGTGATATTAAAAAAATGAGAAATCAAATCAAGAAGAATCAAGAGTGGCTACTCCTACATACGACTTTACTCAACGCTATAAATGAACTATTAGAGGCATTGGATGGGTGTTTGGAGCTGGACAACCTAAACAAAGATTTGTTTCACAAATTAGCCTTACTCAAAGAAAATAGCACCAAGCCACTATCATATATACAAAGCAAGTTTGAGGAGTTGTATTCATCTTATCAAAACATTTTTGCAGAAGAGTCACTAAGAAGCATTCAGGCTTTTGTACGTACAAGAATAAATTATTTGGAAGACCTGTCAGAGCCCTGTACTCGAGTTTTATTAGAGCAGTTAGACTTGATAAATCAGTCTGCACAAAATATGGATAGATTAGAACTACTAAGAAGATTGAAAACTATTGAGGATCAACTGCTAATCTTATTCAAGAGAGATGAAATCAATCTTCATATTCGCGCTTTTAAAGAAAAGAGACAAAGCATACTACAAACCAATGAGGAGCTTGTCAATAAAAAATTTGATAAAGAGCTAGATCAACTCATTGAAGCAGCTACATATGAAGTAGTAGGGCAGGTAGAGAAACTGATCAATGAGTTTTATACACTAGTCAGTAAAACCGATGATTTTATATTGAGAGATATTCTCAAATTTAACAATTTCTACAATCAACAGGCTAAAGTTTTAGCTGTACTTTTAGCCGATCCTAGGGTAAAGAGAATTTTAATTCCTGGCATATTGGGTGTATATGGAAACTTAAATCCTGTAATTAGTCGCCTAATCAATAATCGACTAAAAGCAAACGAGGAGAATTTGCGTAAATACTATGAGAATAAGCCCAATTCAGTATTTACTTGTTCTCTCTTGAGCTTTCTAGACTAGGATAATGTAGCAACCTTCTCAAAAAAAGGTATGGGTTTTAAACTTAATTCAATAATCGTACCTATGTCTTAACTCCTTGTTTGATTGACTTATACACTGGGTGTTGCAAAGAGTTGCAACTGTTAAAACAGACGAATAAATAAAAGCAACTATTATTTAACTAGCCTTTCGTTTAGATTTGATAGACCATACAGACAAGCTGTGTACTTATGACACTTGCTGTCCATATGGAAATCAATTAATCAATTAAGTTTAAACCCAAAAACTAATTATTATGAAAGCTAAATTTTCATTATTCGTTTTAGTATGTTCTTTATTCTCTATGAGCACATTCGCTCAAGAAGAAAGCATTAAAGACAAAAGATCAAATCCAGATTTATATTTCTTAGAAATATCTGAAGTACCTAATAGCTTAGACTTACTACCTCCTCCACCAGAAGCGGGCAGTATTTTATTTCTTTATGATCAAGCTCAGTATAGCTGGGGTAAAATGCAAAGAGACACCCCTCGTGGAGCTCAAGCTGTCAGTGATGCACGTGTAGGTGGAAGTGGTGTTCCGAGAGCCTTTTCGGAAGCTTTTGGTGTTGAAATTACTAAAGATGCAACCCCTGAAATCTATAAACTAGTGGTAAATATGCGTGAAGATGCTGGTGATTTAGCCACACGTCATGCTAAAGAGCATTACATGAGAGTTCGTCCATTCAGCTTCTATCAAGAAAATACTTGTAATCCAGAACAACAGGCTGAGCTGTCAACTAATGGTTCATATCCATCAGGACATACTGCAATTGGCTGGGCTACAGCACTAGTATTAGCAGAAGTAAATCCAGATCGCCAAAATGAAATATTAAAGAGAGGCTACGAGATGGGGCAAAGCCGTGTGATTTGTGGCTACCACTTTCAAAGTGATGTAGATGCAGCTCGTTTAGTTGCGAGTGCAGTAGTAGCACGTTTACATGCCAACGATGCTTTCATGAAACAGCTAGGCAAAGCTAAAAAAGAGTTGGCTAAGCTCGCAAAAGCAGGTTTAGTAAAACCTAGTGAAAGAAACTAAAATCAACCTTAGACTCAACTAATACCTTATAGATTATGAATAAGTATTTAGTATTGGCTGCTATGAGCTTGTCTATCGTTTGTGGTGGGCAGGTTCAGGCACAAGACAAATTTGAGATAAAACCCTCAGGTAGGATTTTAATGGATGGAGGTCTCTTTGATTCCAAAAATAAGGAATTTGCAGATGGTGTGGCCGTCCCTGATATGCGTGTAGGTGTAAAGGCTAGTTATGGTCCTTACAAAGCAAAAGTAGATGTAGGTTATGCCTATGGTAAGGTTTCTTTAAAAGATGTCTTTATAGAAAGAGGCTTTGGTTCACACTCCTTAGTTCGTTTAGGCTATTTTGTGCATCAATTTGGTTTGCAAAGTTCTACCAGTTCTTCTATGAAGATTACGATGGAAGAGCCTGCAAGTAATGAGGCATTTTTTAACTCTCGCCTAATAGGGGCTATGTTTATGCATAGTAAGGACGCCTTCTTTGCTACAGCAAGCTTGCATGTCGAAAATGAAGCAATCAAAAAAACATCCAATGAAATGGGGAAACAGGGCTATGGTGCCATGTCTCGTCTGGTTTATCGTCCTTTCCGTGAAGATGGAAGAATCTTCCATGTGGGTATTTCTGGTGCATTTGAGACTCCACGCTATAACGATGATGAAGACTTAAATCATGACGCTTTTATTTTGAAAGCTAATTTCCCTTCTCGTATTTCAAAGATAACCGCTATGCAAGCTAATATTACGCATGCTAAGCGACTATTTAAGTTTACACCAGAGCTAACCGCATCCTTAGGGCGAGTGGGCTTGGAAACACAATACTACTACCTCACCGTCAAAAGAGACAATGGGTTCTCAGACTATAAAGCAACTGGAGCTTATGCTTTATTTAGAGGCTTAATATTAGGGGATAGTTATACCTACTCTAATGGCTCGAGTGGAATAGCCACGCCAGCACCAGGCTCACTGGAGTGCGTGTTAGGATATAATTATACAGATATGTCTGATAAAAAGGCTGAGGTGTTTGGTGGTCGTCAAAATGATGCCTCTTTAACATTCAACTACTACATCAATAAGTACATGATTTGGAGATTAAGGTATTCATATACTCATGTTTCCAATCGATTAGGGTTCGACAACCAATCACTAAACTCGTTGCAGACTAGGTTGCAAATAATTTTCTAGTTTCATTATTATAAAGTTTGTAGATTAAAAAAGGTATGTTACCTAAAAGTAACATACCTTTTTTGCTTATTAAGGGCATAAATAATTTCTTATTCTGGCACAGCCAATAAAAGGGATTCATCAATCGTAAAGATGCTATCTCTTGCTGAGCAGTACTCACAGACAGGTACGATGTATTCCTTGTTGTCTTTGCCTTTTACCTTCTGAACATGGGCGGCCTCTACCTTTTC
>JASLIW010000001.1 GCA_030152865.1 Bacteroides sp. | reverse complement strand
AGGGTTCTGTTGGAGCTGTTGCCACCTACCCATTAAGCCAGTTAGCTGACAAACTTGCATAAATCCATTACGCACATTTGCTTCACTGATGTGATAGCCCTTGTTTTGGAGTAAAGGCAGGGCGTTTAGAATAGTATTGGTATTTTTGAGCTGACACAGACCACCGAGCTGTCCTACCAATGGACCATACATCGAGCTGGCATAAGTCCAGCCAGTGGCTGTGAGCAGGCTATGCTGCTCATCTACCTGGGCTTGATCTTCAGCAAAGTAGATCGGTGCATTCATATATTTGGCCTTACGTTCAAAAATAGGTTTAGTCTCTTCCAAATATTCACCAATGACAACAGGAGTCTTGGGCTTGATAATACCGGCCTTTTCAAATGCTATTTCGGCCAAGGTACTTCCCAGGTACTGATTGTGGTCGTTGCTGATATTAGTAATGATTGATAGGTCAGGCTGAATGATATTTGTGCAATCAAGCCTACCTCCTAAACCTACTTCGATAAGTGCTACGTCAATCTTTTTATGAGCAAAATAATCAAAAGCTAGGGCTGTCGTTAGTTCAAAGAAAGAAGGACTTAGAGGTTCGTAAAAACTCTTGTGTGCAGCAATAAAATCAACAACGTATTGTTTAGAAATAGGCTCTCCGTTTATACGTATGCGCTCTCTAAAATCAATGAGGTGGGGTGAGGTGTACAATCCAACTTGATAGCCAGCATCCTGTAAAATTGCTGCCAAGGTGTGTGAGGTAGATCCCTTACCGTTGGTTCCTCCTACGTGAATGGTTTTAAACTTTTTGTGTGGGTGTCCTAAGTGGTAGTCTAAAGCTTTTGTTGTAGATAAGCCTTCTTTGTAGGCAGTTCCTCCTTCTTTTTGAAACATGGGAACACATTGAAAAAGATAATTAATTGTTTCTTCGTAGTTCATCTTATAAATAGTTTAAGCCTAAATGCTTATGTCGTCAATTTTAATTATATTGTTAGCTATAGGTCTTATAATGCATGAAAGCACAGAGGATAGCTTGTAGCGTATTTCTTGTGTGCAAATATGAACAATTAAACTTGAAGAAGTATGGGAAAGAAGAAGAATTTTATTTTAGATACGAATGTAATCTTACATGATTATAATTGTCTTCATAATTTTGAAGAAAATGATATTTACCTTCCCATTGTTGTGCTGGAAGAGCTGGACCAATTCAAGAAGGGTAATGAGCAAATAAACTTTAATGCACGTGAGTTTATTAGAACGCTGGATGAGCTGAGTGATGGGGATTTATTTGAGCAAGGAGTCTCGCTAGGTGATGGCTTAGGTAAGTTGTTTGTAGTGTTGGGTAATGTCCCTGCAGAGAAAGTCAGGACGAGTTTATCCATTCAAAAACCAGATCATTATATTTTGGCTGTCACGGAGTTTGTGAGTAATCGGGACAAGGACACACCGACTATTTTAGTAACAAAGGATGTGAATTTACGCATGAAAGCTCGGGCTTTAGGTTTGGTGTCTGAAGATTATATTAATGATAAAGTACAAAGCATTGATTACTTTGATCGAGAGCATGATACCATTTTTACAGATCAGAATGAGTTAATAGAACAAATTTACTCCTCTGTAGAGGGTATTCCTGCTCGTGATTTGGAGCTAGGTGTCAGTTTACGCCCCAATGAGTGTTTTATCTTAAAAGGCAATAACAGTAGTGTCTTAGCTAGATATCATCCCTTAACAAAGACTATTCAGAAGGTGACAAAGAGCAAAAATTACGGTATTGAACCCCGCAATGCTGAGCAAAGTTTTGCCTTTGATGTACTTAATGACCCTAGCATAAAATTAGTAGCGCTAACAGGAAAAGCTGGTACAGGAAAAACTTTATTGGCCTTGGCTTCTGCTTTACGGCAAGCAAGTAGCTACAATCAAGTGTTGCTTGCTAGGCCTATTGTTTCTTTATCCAACAAAGATATAGGGTTCTTGCCTGGAGATGCCACAGATAAGGTTGCTCCCTATATGCAACCATTGTTTGATAATCTCAATGTGATTAAGAATCAATTTCAAAATAATGCGAGTCAAGCTAAAAACATTGAGGATATGTTGAAGAGTGGTAAGTTAGTGATAGAGGCTTTAGCTTTTATTCGTGGGCGTAGCTTGAGTAATCTATTTTGTATCATTGATGAGGCTCAGAATCTTACCCCTCATGAGGTTAAAACAATTATAACAAGAGCTGGAGAAAACACCAAAATGGTATTTACTGGTGATATACAGCAAATAGATCACCCTTACTTAGATGCTGAATCGAATGGTCTGGTATATATGATTGATAAAATGCAAGATCAACCTTTATTTGCTCATGTGAACTTAATAAAAGGAGAGCGTAGTGAACTGAGTGAGCTGGCTAGTATATTGCTGTAGCCAAAACTCGGACTACTGTAGTGTCCTTTATTTATTTTTAAAGGCTTTAAAAATGTAATTTTTGTAAAAAGTTCTATATCTTTGCAATCCAACCATAATGACAGAATAGTGAAATCTAAATTTTTAAAACGTTATTTATCTGCACGTGTATTACCTTTTTGGATGATACTCTTTATGGATATAGCTATCGTAGCTGTGTCGGTGTTTTTAGCTTATTTTTTGACTTTACGCTTACCAACACTGTTAGGCTTACTTCCTCAAATAGGAAAGAATGTAGGAGTTATTATATTAATAAATCTCTTATTCTTCCGGGTTTTTAAAACCTATTCGAATATTTTACGATTCTCCTCCTTTGTCGATGTGTTTCGTATCATACTTTCTCTTTCTGTTTCCTATGGACTTTTGGCCATAATAGAAATGACTTCACGCTATTTGGGGGCTGATGTGCGTATTCCTATTAATATCTTACTGATCGCTTATATCATTAACTGTTTGGTAATGATATCGTCTCGTGTTATCGTCAAAACATCCTTTGAGGCTCTAGGATCTAGCTTACGGAAAGGCAAAAAAGTCTTTATTTATGGTGCTAAAGATGCAGGAGTTAATATCGCAAAAGCAATTCGTATTGGAATGAAGGCTCAGTATCGTTTGCGTGGATTTATTGCTGATGAGCCTGAATTGATAAATAAGGTGATGATGGGGGTTACGGTATATCCCAACGATGATAATCTAATTGCCACTCTAAAGGATAAAGAAGTAGATACCATTATTGTCTCTCCTGCCAAGATTGATCAGTTAAAGAAGACACAGCTTACAGATATATTGCTGGCAAATGATATTAAATTGCTTACAGTTCCGCCAATAGGTGAGTGGAGTGCGAATACATTATCTGTTAATGAAATTAAGGAAGTAGAGATTGAAGATTTACTTCAGCGAGATCCTATTAAAATAGATATTCGTAAAATATCAAATCACCTGGAAGGAAAACGTGTTATGATAACGGGAGCAGCTGGCTCAATTGGTAGTGAAATAATGCGTCAGGTGGCCTCTTTTAATCCCTACGATTTGATACTCATAGACCAGGCTGAAACTCCGCTGCATGATATACGCTTAGAGCTCTTGGATAAGTGGCGAGATATCTCTGCTGAAACCATAGTAGCCGATATTAGTAATGCCAGCAGAATGGAAGCCATTTTTAAACAATATCAGCCACAGTATATCTTTCATGCTGCAGCCTATAAGCATGTGCCGATGATGGAAGATAACGTGTCAGAGTCTATTCAAGTTAATGTGGGTGGAACTAAGATATTGGCTGATTTGGCCGTGAAGTATAAGGCTGATAAGTTTGTTATGATTTCTACAGACAAAGCAGTCAATCCAACAAATGTGATGGGCTGTTCAAAGCGTATCGCTGAAATCTATGTGCAGTCATTAGCTCGAAAGTTAGCTGAGAATAAAGAGCATCCGGTAAGTTTTATAACTACTCGTTTTGGAAATGTTTTAGGATCAAATGGCTCGGTAATTCCTCGTTTTAGAGATCAAATAAAAAGAGGTGGTCCTGTTACAGTGACTCATCCTGAGATAATTCGCTACTTTATGACGATACCAGAGGCTTGCCGTTTGGTTCTTGAAGCTGGAAGTATGGGTAAGGGTGGAGAAATATTTATTTTTGATATGGGTGAGCCAGTTAAAATACTTGATTTAGCCAAGAGAATGATACGTTTGTCAGGATGTGGTGATCAGGTTAAGATTGTATTTACTGGTTTACGACATGGTGAAAAGTTATATGAAGAGCTTCTTAACGTGAAAGAGCTAACTAAACCAACTTATCACGAGAAAATAATGATAGCCAATGTGCGTCAGTATGAGTATCTTGAGGTTAATGCAAAGATCAATAATTTAATAAAGCTGAGTTATACTTACGATGATATGGCTATCGTTAGTGAAATGAAACATATCGTACCAGAATTCATTAGTCGTAACTCTTGTTTTGAAAAGCTAGATAAGAAAAAGACAAAAGCTGAAGCTATATAGTATTAGGTACTAAGCTAAGAGTAAGGGGAGTTCATGCGAACTCCCTTTTTTTGTGTTCTTTCGTAACAATTTTGTAATGTGGAGGGAGCATTTTGGAGTGAGCTGACTAGTTTTGGTGAGCTTAAAGTACTGTTTAATTTGTATAAACAAATTACTAAAGGCTAAATAAATATTAATTTTAAATGGTTATAATTTAGATAAAAACTGTTTTGAGTGTTTGTTTTATTCGTGTAAAACACAGTATAACTGTGTTTTTGGGATTGAATGATTGAATTTAGAACTAATTAGTCTCCTTGATTGTTAGCATTATAAGTCTTTAGAATTACAAAATATTAGCTTAAGTGAGCACTCATTTTATAGGTTTGAAGTATGACCCTATCTAGATAATGTTTTTACATTTGTGTGTAACAGTTATTAAAAATAGGTAGTTTATACTATAAAACTGATATTTAGTAAAAGAGTAATAAACACATATAGAATTGTAAGTTATGTCAAAAAATATTGGACACATTTCTCAGGTGATAGGGCCTGTCGTTGACGTATATTTTAATATGGAGCAAGTAGAAGAGGCTACTCTGCCCAGTATACATGAAGCTTTGGAGATTAAACGTCCTGATGGGAAAACTCTTATCGTTGAAGTACAACAACATATTGGAGAGAATACAGTTCGTACAGTAGCTATGGATAGTACGGATGGCTTACAAAGAGGTTTACCTGTTACTAGAACACTACAGCCTATTACAATGCCTGTGGGAGAACAAATCAGAGGTAGGTTGATGAATGTGGTCGGTGATTCTATTGATGGTTTAGACTCTTTGAGTAAGGAGGGTGCATATCCTATTCATAGAGACCCCCCTAAGTTTGAAGACTTGACTACTGTGCAAGAGGTTTTGTTTACAGGAATAAAGGTGATAGACTTGCTCGAGCCTTACTCCAAAGGTGGGAAAATCGGCTTGTTTGGTGGAGCTGGCGTAGGCAAAACAGTTCTTATCATGGAGCTCATTAATAATATCGCTAAGCGAAATAATGGATTCTCTGTTTTTGCAGGGGTAGGAGAGCGTACACGCGAAGGTAATGACCTATTGCGCGAGATGATTGAGTCTGGAGTGATCCGATATGGTGACGAGTTCAAGAAAAGTATGGAAGCTGGTCATTGGGATTTGTCAAAAGTAGATTACAGTGAAGTTGAAAAATCTCAGGCTACTCTGGTCTTTGGACAGATGAATGAGCCACCTGGTGCACGTTCTTCTGTAGCTTTATCTGGACTTACTGTGGCAGAAGCATTTAGAGATATGGGAGCTCAAACAGGTGCACGCGATATACTGTTCTTTATCGATAATATTTTCCGATTTACACAAGCTGGATCTGAGGTGTCGGCTCTTTTAGGACGTATGCCTTCTGCTGTTGGTTATCAACCTACATTAGCCTCAGAGATGGGTGCCATGCAAGAACGAATTGCATCAACAAAGGCTGGTTCTATTACTTCAGTGCAAGCTGTATATGTTCCTGCTGATGACCTCACCGACCCAGCTCCCGCTACAACCTTTACGCACTTAGATGCTACCACAGTATTGAGTCGTAAAATAACAGAGATGGGTATTTACCCCGCTGTAGATCCTTTGGAGTCGTCATCACGTATATTAAATCCTCATATAGTGGGAAAGGCTCATTATGAAACTGCACAGCGAGTAAGCCAGATATTACAAAGAAACAAAGAGTTGCAAGATATTATCTCCATATTAGGTATGGATGAACTTTCAGACGAAGATAAGCTGACGGTAAGCCGGGCGCGTAAAGTACAGCGTTTTCTCTCTCAGCCTTTTTCTGTTGCTGAACAGTTTACGGGAGTCCCTGGTGAAATAGTTGCCATAGAAGATACGATTAAAGGCTTTAATATGATTTTGGATGGTGAAGTAGATTACTTACCTGAAGCTGCATTTTTGAATGTAGGCCCTATTGAGCAAGCTATTGAAAAGGGAGAACGTTTATTAAAAGAAGCAAAATCATAAGTCTATGATTCAACTAAGTATCGTTTCACCAGAAAAGGAGTTGTTTAATGGAACTGTAACTCAAATTACACTTCCTGGCAAAAAAGGACGGTTTGCGATTTTTCCAAATCATGCTCCTATTATATCTTCTCTTAGTCGAGGAGAAGTTCGGTATATAACAGTTGAGGGTGTTGAACACTCTCTGGATATAGAGGAAGGATTCGTAGAGTGTAGTGATAATCGTGTATCACTCTGCCTCTCTTAATTGAATATTATGAAATTAGAATTAACAGTAAAATTGCTTGTATTTAGCTTAGTGGTTTCGTTGGGAGGTTGGTTTCTTATGACGCTGTATAAGTCAGACTATAACCCTTATCTCTTTTTTTCAATCCCAGCTTTTCTGACATTCTACCAGTTAGGTGTGATTTTGTTTATCCACAAATACATTGCTGGTGATATTAATCAATCCACTCACTTTATGTATCTATCTAAGATATTCAAGGTGTTAGCCTCTGTAGTATTTATTTTAATTTGCTATAAGATTGTGGGTTTAGATACGCTTTTACTATTGATTTTTTTAACTTACTACATGTTGTTTATTGCATTCGATAGCTGGCTATTTATCCGTTGTAATAGAGAATATCAAAAGGAACTTATTAAGCAAAAAGGTGATGAGGAAGATCAAACCATATAATAATATACTTTCGTGCATGGCTTTATTGGTCTTGATGCTGGTTGTACCTTATGTACAGACTTATGCTCAAGATCAGAAAGCTTCAGAGGTAGATATGAATGAGATTGTATCTGGGCATATGGATGACTCCTACCAATGGCATATCTTGTCTTGGGGTGAGAATAAAGGTTTGACGCTCTATCTACCTGTCATCGTTTATAGCTCAGAGCAAGGCTGGAACTGCTTCATGTCTTCTAAACTAGAGGGGCATGCAGTTTATCAGGGCTTCAAAATAGCTGAAAAGGGGAGTCCACATGCAAGCAAGCTAGTAGAGCTTAAAGATGGTGAGTGGCAAAGGCCTATGCTAGATTTATCTCTAACTAAAGTAGCACTCTCTTTACTGATAAATAGTGCAATACTAATATTGATTATTCTAGGTGTAGCTAGGTGGTACCGTAGAAATGATACAAAGACTAAGGCTCCAGGTGGTTTTATAGGATTTATGGAGATGTTTATCATGATGGTTTATGAAGATGTTATCAAAGATAGTATTGGAGAGAACGCCAAGAAGTTTGCTCCCTATCTGTTGACTGTTTTTTTCTTTATCTTCTTGAGTAATATTCTAAGTCTAGTACCTATTTTTCCTGGGGGAGTCGGTGTTACTGGTAATATTGCCATCACCCTTGTACTCGCATTGTGTACCTTTTTAGCTGTTAATATATTTGGTTCGAAGCAATACTGGAAAGAGGTTTTTTGGCCTGATGTCCCATTGTTCTTAAAAGTGCCCATTCCTTTGCTTCCCCTGATCGAGTTTATGGGCGTACTAACAAAGCCTTTTGCTCTTATGATTCGTCTATTTGCCAATATGATGGCAGGCCATATGGCGATATTGATATTTGTATCATTGGTGTTTATAGCAGCTAACATGGGACCCGCTCTACAGGGTGGACTGACTGTAATATCTGTCTTCTTTACGCTGTTTATGAACTTATTAGAATTATTGGTTGCTTTTATTCAAGCCTATGTCTTTACTCTTTTGTCAGCCGTATTTATTGGTTTGGCACAAGAAGGTAAAAAAGTAAAAGCAACTAAGTAACTGGATTGTTGAAATTTATTAGATATATCATTTAAAATTAGAAAACTATGTTATTACCATTATTAGAGGCCGGAGCGCTTTCAGTTGGGATTAGTAAATTTGGTGCTGCTATCGGTGCAGGATTAGCTGTGATTGGTGCAGGTGTGGGTATTAGTAAGATTGGTGCTTCTGCCATGGATGCTATTGCCCGCCAGCCTGAAGTAGCTAGCACTATTCGTGCCAACATGATTATTGCAGCAGGTTTAGTAGAGGGTGTAGCTCTATTTGCCTTGATTATTTGTTTCTTAATATCATCTATGTAATTTAAATTATGTCAATTTTACAACCAGAAGTTGGACTTTTATTTTGGATGTGTCTTTCTTTTGGGCTTGTTTTCTTTATTCTTGCAAAATATGGTTTTCCCATAATATTAAAGCAAGTAGAAGGTCGAAAAGCATTTATTGACGAGTCCTTAAAGGCTGCAAAAGAGGCCAATGAGAAGCTTTCTAAGCTTAAAGAAGAATCTGCACTAATTGTAGCAGAAGCAAATCGTGAGCAGGGACGTATCCTTAGAAAGGCTCAGGATGAGAAAAATAGTATTCTTAATGATGCTCGTCATGAAGCTAGAGATTTAGCCCAGAAAGAATTGGATGAAGTCAAAATAGAAATCCAAAAAGAACGAGATGAAGCAATTCGTGCCATTCGTAAGCAGGTAGCGCTTCTGTCCGTGGATATTGCTGAAAAAGTAATCCGCAAAAATCTAAATGCTGAAAAAGAGCAGATGGATATGATTGATCGTATGTTAGATGAAATTTTAGCTCATAGAAAATAATAGAATTATGGAAGCAGGTGCTATTTCAATGCGTTATGCGAAAGCTTTAATGAATTATGCCATTGATAAAGGAGCAGAGGATGCTGTGTATCAGTGTGTAAACGAGCTGTTTCATAGTCTTTTGAATCACCCTAGGCTAAAGGAGGTTTTAATGAGTCCTGTTTTGTCTAAAACAGAGAAAAGAAAACTTTTGATTACAGCCTCAGGTGAGACGATTTGTGAAGAATTTGATCGTTTTATAGACTTGGTGTTACAACAAAGACGTGAATCCTACCTTCACTTTATGATGGTAAGTTACATGGATTTATATCGACATCATAAGCGTATTGGAACAGCTACACTGACCACGGCTGTACCTATTAGAAAAGAGCTAGAAGAGCAAATAAAAAATACGGCAGCCCATCTGTTACATGCACAAATGGAAATGCGTACCGAAGTAGATCCTACTATTGAAGGCGGATTTATATTTGATATTGAAGGGTATCGTTTGGATGCTAGTATTGCCACTCAAATCAAAAGAGTGAAGCAACAGTTTATTGATAAGAATAGAAGAATTGTATAATTAAGTAGTAATATGTCTGATAGAATTAGAGTTAGTGAAGTATCTGATATCCTACAACAACAGTTGGCTGGTATAGATACTAAGGTGCAACTTGATGAAATAGGTACTATACTTCAAGTAAGTGATGGTGTAGTACGTATTTATGGGCTGAAGAATGCTGAAGCTAATGAATTGCTTGTACTAGAAAACGGGATTAATGCTATCGTCATGAACTTAGAGGAAGACAACGTTGGAGCAGTTCTTCTAGGTCCGACTGATAGAGTGAAAGAAGGCGATATCATCAAGCGAACTAAGCGAATTGCTGCTATACCCGTAGGAGAGGGTATGTTAGGGCGGGTTATTGATCCGCTCGGACAGCCTCTTGATGGAAAAGGCGCAATTGGAGGAGAATTATGCCAAATGCCTTTAGAGAGAAAGGCACCCGGTGTTATTTTTAGACAGCCAGTTAGTGAGCCTCTGCAAACAGGTCTAAAAGCTGTTGATGCCATGATTCCAATAGGAAGAGGTCAGCGAGAGCTTATAATTGGTGACCGGCAAACAGGCAAAACGGCTATTGCTATAGATACAATTATAAATCAGCGAGCTAATTACGAAGCAGGTGAGCCTGTTTATTGTATTTATGTAGCCATAGGACAAAAGGCTTCTACAGTAGCCTCTATTGTTGAGACACTACGTCGCCACAAAGCGATGGATTATACAGTTGTTGTTGCAGCCACAGCTGGTGATCCTGCAGCGCTACAGTACTTTTCTGCTTTTTCTGGAGCAGCTATAGGCGAATACTTTAGAGATACAGGAAGACATGCCCTAGTAGTTTACGATGACTTATCTAAACAAGCAGTAGCTTATCGTGAGGTTTCGCTAATACTTCGACGCCCCTCAGGACGTGAGGCTTACCCGGGTGACATTTTTTACTTACACTCTCGCTTGTTGGAACGAGCTGCAAAGATAATTAGTCAACAAGAAGTGGCAGAACAGATGAATGACTTGCCAGAGAGTTTGCAAGATAAGGTAAAAGGTGGAGGCTCTTTGACTGCGCTACCAATTATAGAAACGCAAGCAGGAGATGTTTCAGCCTATATTCCTACCAATGTGATTTCAATTACCGATGGACAAATCTTCTTAGATACAGACTTGTTTAATCAGGGAAATAGACCTGCTATTAATGTAGGGATATCCGTATCACGTGTAGGAGGTAATGCTCAGATTAAGTCTATGAAGAAGGTAGCAGGAACTCTTAAGATAGATCAAGCTCAATACCGAGAATTAGAGGCATTCTCTAAGTTTAGCAGCGATATGGATGCTGTAACAGCTATGACACTAGATAAAGGTAAAAAGAACACGCAGCTGCTCACTCAGTCGCAGTATGAGCCCATGCAGGTAGAAAAGCAAATAGCTATTCTTTATTGTGGTATTCAAGGCCTGCTTAGGAAAGTTCCTTTAGAGAAAGTCAGTGAGTTTGAAGAGCATTACTTGGATGCCTTGGAAAGAAATCATAGGGAAGATGTACTGGATAAGTTGAAAGCAGGTCTTATCGATGATGAGATGAAAGACAAAATGACAGAAGTAGCCAATATGGTTGCTAGTCAGTATTTAGAATAAATAAGACTATTATGGGATCATTACGGGAAGTAAAGAATAGAATTAACTCAGTTAAGAATACGCGGAAAATCACTTCGGCCATGCACTTAGTAGCCTCTTCAAAGCTAACTAAGGTGGAAGGAATTATCGCAGGTATGATTACTTACCAAAACAAGCTTAATGAGATTGTAGGGAAGCTACTGAGCTCTTCTATAGCAATCGAATCCCCTTTTGTAGAAGAAAGAGAAGTAAAAAGGGTAGCAATCTTAGCTATAGCTTCTAATACAGCCCTCTGTGGCTCCTATAATGTAAGTGTACTCAAAGAGCTATCACAACAGCTAGAAAATTATCAGCACTTAGGTAAGGAAAATATCTTAGTTTACCCCCTAGGAAAGAAGGTAGAAGAATTTATCAAGAAAAAAGCTTATACATTTGAAGAATCTTTTCAAACATTAGTTGAAAAACCAAGTTATAAACAAACAAGAAAACTAGCGTACGAATTGATTAATCTCTATTTAAATCATGATATAGATCGAATAGTGCTGATATACCATCATTTTAAATCGTTGTCATCCCAACAACTTTTAGTGGAAAATTATTTACCTCTTGAACTATCAAAATTTAAGAATATAAATGACAGCAATCAGGTGAATATTGATTATATTGTTGAACCTTCAGAGGAAGAATTAATCATTGACTTGTTGCCTAAGGTTTTAAGTCAAAAGTTGTTTTCAGTCTTGGTCGATTCTAATGCTGCAGAGCATGCAGCACGTTCTATGGCTATGCAGATTGCAACAGACAACGCCAATGAGCTGATACAAGATTTGACCATTCAATATAATAAATCTAGACAACAAGCTATTACAAATGAGCTTCTTGATATTGTAGGTGGTAGTATGAGGTAGGAATAGATATTTAAATTATTAACAATTTCAATAGATATAAGTATAATGCAGATTAGAAAGATTTTATTAGTTCCTCTTTACATGGTGATAGGAACTTTTTTACTTTGGGGCTGTTCTTCAGGTAAAAAGACAGAAATAGATCGGACTCTAACCGTTAAGATTGATTCAGTAAAGCCCTATACGAGTCAACTCTCAGTAACCTATCCAGGTAAAATTAAAGCATCTTCAGATGTAAATCTTGCTTTTAGGGTATCAGGAACCCTACTTCATGTTTATGTTGATGTAGGAAGCACTGTTCGTAAGGGCCAAGTTCTTGCCGAGATAGATCCACGAGATTATAGAACACAGCTCAAAGCTACTGAGGCAGAATATGAACGCATTAAGGGAGAAGCTGAACGTATCATGGCTCTCTACGAAAAGCAGAGTGTATCCAAGAATGATTACGAAAAAGCTAAATACGGCTTGGAACAAATTACGGCTAAGTTAAATGCACATAGGGATGCGCTAAAAGACACAAAACTTGTAGCGCCCTATGATGGTTATATCCAAAAGAAATACTACGATAAAGATGAAACTATTGCAGCTGGTATGGCTGTTGTTTCTATGATAAATAATGGAATGCCAGAGGTGGAAATAAACATCCCTTCTGCAGAGTATTATGAGCGTGAGCAATTTGATACATTTAGTTGCTCAGTAGATTTATTTCCCGATGAGGTTTTTCCACTTAAGCTTTCAGGGATTACCCACAAAGCAAATCTTAATCAATTGTACACCATGCGCTTTACTTTTCTTAAAACAGAGAGTGAGCGAATGCCTACCCCAGGTATGACAGCTACTGTACGCATTAATAAAAAAACAAAAGAATCAGATTTAACTCTTATTCCTTTATCCGCTGTCTTTAATAATGATGTAGGCGAGGCTACTGTTTGGATTTACAATGCAAATACGCAAACCATATCTGCTCGCACTGTTGAGTTAGAGGATATTCAGCGTGATGGAATGACTATAGTTTCTCAAGGTTTGAAAGTAGGTGAACAGATTGTTGTAGCTGGTGTGCATAGTTTAAAAGAAGGCACAAAGGTTGTTCCTTTGCCAGCTAAAACCAAAACGAATATTGGAGGGTTGCTATGATCGATTTTGGAAAATGGGCTTTAGATAATCGCTACTTAGTTCGTTTCCTTATAGCTATTTTAGTAGTAGGTGGTGCTATAGCTTTCTACGATATGAGTAAGCTTGAAGACCCAGAAATAAAAGTAAAGGAAGCCATAGTAGTGACTCCTTACCCAGGAGCTTCTCCCCATCAAGTGGAGTTGGAAGTTACAGATTTACTAGAGAAGAGTATCCGTAGCATGAAAAATG
The DNA here is from genome assembly GCA_030152865.1 of Bacteroides sp. Classification (GTDB taxonomy): domain Bacteria; phylum Bacteroidota; class Bacteroidia; order Bacteroidales; family Bacteroidaceae; genus Bacteroides_E. The sequence continues at coordinate 23,888 of JASLIW010000001.1, read as the reverse complement.
TGGAGAAAGTGAAGAGTAGATCTATGAATGATTTATCCATGATCTCTGTGGAGCTTTCAAAACTTGTACCCGATGAGGAGGTAGATCAAAACTGGGATATTCTTCGACGTAAAGTAGCTGATGTACAACGAGAATTACCGCCAGGAGCAGCCAACTCTGTGGTCAAAGATGATTTCGGTGATGTGTATGGTATGTTTTATGCAGTCACTTCAGACGGAATTGAAGATTCTGAATTGATACGTTATGTGGATATGGTGAAGCGTGAGATGCAAGCCATAGATGGTATCACCAGTGTAGAGGTATTTGGTGAGCAAAAGGAGTGTATCAATATAGAGCTTCTGGAAGAGAGAATGGCCAACTTGGGAGTGCACCCAGCCGAAGTAATTACAACTTTAAATGGTCAAAACAAGACTGTATATTCTGGCTATTATGAAGCAGGAGATTATCGTTTGCGTGTATCTGTAGATGATAGATATCGTACCGTAGAAGATATTAGCAACCTCATATTACAAGGTCATGAAAATGATCAACTACGACTAAAAGACATTGCTAAAGTCTATATGGACTTTGAAGATCCATCTATGAATCAGATGCGGTATGATAAAATGCCAGCCTATGGACTTGCAATAGCCGCAAACAGTGAATCAGACATCACTAAGCTAGGTAAGATCGTAGAAGATAAAATAGAAGAACTCAAGGAAGAACGCATACCTGTAGGGATAGATTTTCATAAAGTGTTCTTCCAAGCTGAGCGTGTCACTGATGCGCTTAATACCTTCTTACTCAATTTAATTGAGTCGGTAATTATCGTTGTAGTAGTACTCATGTTTACAATGGGTATTCGCAGTGGTATGATTATAGGTACCAGCTTGGTAGTTATTGTATTTGGTTCCTTCCTTATTCTTAATATGTTTGATGGAACACTGCAACGTGTTTCTCTAGCAGCCTTCATCTTAGCTATGGGAATGCTGGTCGATAATGCCATCGTAATTGTAGATGGCATACTTGTAGCTCAACAAAAAGGAGTGCAGAAGCGTGAGTCGCTGACAGCTATCGGAAGGCAAACAGCTATGCCTTTACTAGGAGCTACATTAATAGCTATATTGGCATTCTTCCCTATCTTCCTATCTCCAGATACTGCTGGTGTTTATGTTCGTGACTTATTTATTGTGTTGGCAGTATCGCTTATGTTGAGCTGGATCTTAGCTTTAACTCATGTGCCTTTGATGGCAAGCTGGATGCTCAAAAAGCCTAAGCAAAGCACAGAAGACACTTTTAACTCAAAATACTACAAAGCATTACGATCTGTACTTTTATGGGGATTGAAACATAAAACCCTGACTATAGGTATAGCAGTAGGTTTAGTAGGACTAAGTGTATTTTGTTATCGATTCCTCCCACAATCATTCTTCCCTGATATGAATTACGACCAGCTGTACATAGAGTATAAGCTTCCAGAGGGAGTGAATAATGAGCGTGTAAAGAGTGATTTAGATGAAATAGAAGACTACTTACTTGGTCGAGACGAAATAAAGCATGTCACCACAGCATTGGGTGGTACACCAGCTCGATATAACTTGGTGCGTAGTATTGCTAATCCCTCTCTTTCTTATGGTGAGCTAATTGTAGACTTTCAATCTCCAAAACACTTGGTTGACTCCATGTGGGTGATACAGAACTACCTAACAGCACATTACCCAGAGGCTTATGTACGCCTAAAAAGGTATAATTTAATGTATCAGCCTTACCCTATAGAGGCACAGTTTTCAGGACCAGATCCAGCTGTACTCAAAGATTTAACTACGCAAGCAGAACGCATAATGAAAGAAAACCCCAAGACGATGCTTGTACGCAACGACTGGGAGCCTGATACGCCTGTCTTGATGGTTAAATATAACCAACCCATAGCTCGAAGTATAGGTTTGACTCGTGAGGATATAGGTCTATCTCTACTTTCAGCTACAGGTGGCATACCGGTGGGCTCGTATTATCAAGGAGATCAAAAGAAGAATATTTATATTAAAAGCACCGATAGTAAAGGAAATCCTATCGAAGGATTGAATAATGTACCTGTCTTTAGTTTGATTCCTCCTGTAAAGAACCTCAGCATGAACACTCTTCAAGGCTTAGCTACAGGAACAGTTTCAGAAGAGGATATCGTGGAGGGTGCTTTGCGAACCGTTCCACTCAATCAAGCATCCGAACGAATAGATGTAGAATGGGAAGATCCACTTATACTCCGCTTTAATGGAGAACGTGCCATGAGAGCTCAATGCAATCCGATACCCGGAGTCAGTGCAGATGAAGCTAGAAATGCTATTCTTGAGGATATTGAGAATATAGAGCTTCCAGCGGGTTACTCCTTATTGTGGCAGGGAGAGTACAGTGCAAGTACAGAAAGTATGAAATACTTATTCCGTAGCTTCCCTCTGGCCATTATTTTAATGATTACGATTCTTATTCTTTTATTTAAGGATTACCGCAAGCCTGCTATCATCTTCTGCTGTATGCCACTTATAGCCATTGGAGTTATATTTAGTGTGCTCTTATCGGGCAAGGATTTTGGTTTTGTGGCTATTGTGGGTGCCTTGGGATTAATAGGTATGATGATAAAGAATGGTATAGTCTTAATGGATGAAATCACTATGCAAATTGACGAAGGAGTAGAGCCTGTCAAAGCCTTGCTTGATAGCTCATCTTCCCGTTTCCGACCCGTAATGATGGCATCGTTGACAACCATTTTGGGTATGATACCATTACTATCTGACGATATGTTTGGTTCGCTAGCCGTTACCATTATGGGTGGTTTATTGGTGGGTACACTGATTACACTAATCTTTATACCTATACTCTATGCTTTATTCTTCAAGGTTAAAATCGAAAAATAAGGATACAATCATGAAACATATATATACTTGTTTATTCTTGTTTATAGGGAGTGTTCTTTATGCTCAGCAAAATTTAACCCTAGCTGAATGTAGAGAAATGGCTCTAGAACACAACAAACAGAACAGAATATCTCTGATGCAAATAGATAAAGCATCACAAGATGTAATAAGCTACCGTGCTAAGTTCTTCCCTCATTTGACAGCTCAGGGAAATTACTTATTTAACTCCAAAAAGGCTAAAGAGGTAATTCCGTCGATGCAAATACCTACTTTAGGTCTTAGTCAAGGAGTTCCTACTCCAACAGGAGATTTCATAATGACTCCAGATATCCCTTTAGAGTTTGGATTAAATAAAAGTTGGTTTGCTGGTGTTAATCTAGCACAGCCCATCTATATGGGTGGGAAAATAAGCTCAGCTTATAAGATGGCAAAACTAGGAAAAGAGATGTCTTTCTTAAACCGCAACCTAACAAACACTGAGGTGGTTTATGAAACAGATAAGGCCTATTGGACTCTTTTAAAGGTGCAAGAGTTGCAAACAGTTGCAGAGCACTACAAAAAAGTAGTAGAACATTTGCTACAAGATGTCCAAAATGCTTTTGAGGTAGGTATGGTTTCTCGCAATGAGATTCTCAAGGTACAGGTAAAACTCAATGAAGCAAAATTGCAGTTGCGTAGAGCCGAGAACGCAGTACGTTTAGCCAAAATGAATCTTTGTCATGTCATAGGTGTATCACTACTAGATGATATCTCAATAGCTGAAGGTGCTCTAGACCTAAGCCCCCTTGATCTGGTAGAAGTAGAGGATGTAACACTTCGTCCAGAATACCAACTTCTGACCAAGCAACTAGATTTAAAACACCAAGAAGTACGCTTGACACGCAGTGATTATCTGCCTCAAATAGGTGTAGTAGGAGGATGGAATTACTACGATGCTTTGACCTTCAATAAAAATAAAATGTTCAAAGGAGGTTCTTTCTCTGCTTTGTTTTCAGTGAAAGTTCCACTGTTCCAGTGGGGAGAAGGGCTTAGCCGTGTGCGTTCCAAGAAAGCAGAGCGCCAAATAGCACTATTGCAGCGTGAGGATGCCTCTGAGAAAATGCTTTTGGAAATGACCATGGCTTTAAATCAAGTTGATGAATCGAAACTTGAAGTAGAAATGACTACTGAATCTTTGGCACAGGCTGAAGAAAACTTAAAGACAAGTACAGATCAATTTGAAGTTGGCTTAGAAACCTTAACAGAGCATCTTGAAGCGCAAACTCTCTGGCAAAAAGCTTGGGCTGAAAATGTGAAAGCTAAGGCACAGCTCAGGTTGAACGAAACGAATTATTTAAAAGCCTCAGGTCAGTTAACACTTGATGAAGAAGTACACTAAATTTATAGGGAGAAGCCTACTCATCTTAAGTCTTTTGTTCTTAGTTGTAGTAGGCTTCTCTTATCTATCTATACTTTTATTCACTCGAGATAGACTCTATTCTTCGGTGGATGAAATACCCTACAATCGAGTTGGAGTAGTTTTAGGTACCTCAAAGAAGCTCCGAACAGGTACTCCTAACCCTTTCTTTGAATATCGTATGGATGCAGCTGCGAAGCTCTATCATGCCGCTAAGGTAGATCGTTTGGTTATTAGTGGTGATAATGGAGATATCTACTACAATGAGCCTCTAGATATGAAGAAAGCCCTAATAGCAAGAGGAGTAAAAGCAGAGCATCTCTATATGGATGCTGCAGGTTTCCGTACCTTAGACTCCATGGTGCGTATGAAAGAAGTCTTCCAAGAAACACAGTTTACAGTTATATCACAGCGATTTCATAATGAGCGGGCTGTTTTTCTAGCTTGGGCCTATGATTTAGATGTGATTGGATTTAATGCTTATGATGTTAAAGCTTCGCAAGGTTTGAAAGTGCAAATGCGTGAAGTCTTAGCCCGTGTCAAGGTTTATATTGATCTTTTATCCAACAAACAAGCTCGTTTTTTAGGTGAACCCATTCAAATTAACTAGCTGTATTTTCAATGCCTCTTACCTGCAATTACGCATAATTATTAAGATACTCCAGAATATTAGGTGTAAGTATTCACTTAGAATAAGATATTTTATGTTTCTAAAAAGAGAAAGAGTCAATACTACCTCTCAACAAATACTTTACTCCTACTAGAAGAAAATACCAGTTAACAGTTATAGATGAGCAGGGAAACAGTCTCTACCTGAGTTTTATTATCTCTACAGATTAGAAAAATTAAGCGTATAGTTCATAATGAATAAGATATTATGAAGAAAATCAAGGTTTTTTTATTGAATTATTATAACTTAGTATAAAGTGACTCCTAACAAGATATACTTTAGTATATCTAAAAAGTATCTGCTAGATGTTAGTGTGTCTTAAGAATGACTGTTTATATAAGTAATAGTACTAAAAAGCGATGAAGAATAAAAATATATTATTTTGCTCTGTCCATAGGTATGATGCTAATCGTGGGCAAGAAAAGAGCTTAGAGTCTATTTTAAATGACTTTACTGAGGTCAACTTAATAACAGACTCGGCTACAAAGCTGATGGTGCAGAAGGGTTTGGAGAACAACTATGAAATAACTGATGAAGAAAGTACACTCATGGCTATTGAGGAGCTACTTAGTAACGGCTTATACCTCCATCCTTTCTTTTCTATTCTTTATGACTTACTATTAAATAGAGGGCTAGACTTTAGACAAGTGGCATCTAAAACCCTCTCTGAGCTAGAAATAACAGATACATACGTACTTGATAAGCTAAGGGTAAACTTTAAATCTTATGAGCAGGAGGAAGAAGAATTTATTGTCTCATCTATTGAAAATCAGTTGACTTGCTTTTTAGAAGATACAGAAATATGCTCGAGCTTTATGGCATTTTCTGAGCGCTACTCTTCACTGATTCAGCTGGCTTATCCTTATCCTTTTGTCGGTTATGATTATTATCGTGTTTACGATGTGCTTGAAAAGGCATATGCCATAGGTTACTTATCAGCCGATAAGTTAACTACTGTGCTTGAAGAGCTAACTCAATCTCTACAAAATAAGTTTGGTTCATGGCAGCAATATTGGGCTAGTGTATTATTGGGCAAAGTTTACACGGATTTAAAAAACAAGCACGCTCAAAATGTTTTTTTATTGGATCAAAACACTTTTATTCGACACTTGTATCAGTTACTTCAATCATATCCTAAACTCTTTACTCAGTCTGAAATATGGCCCAATAGTGAGTTTGGAGAGTTGCTTGATGCTATAGAAAAATTATTTTTTGATCAATCCAAGTCAAGTCCGTATCTATTGGAATATGGCTCGAATGCACAAATAGAAGAAAAATCAATTAGCTTATTAAATAAGTATATTTTAAAACCATTAGCTGAGACCCATTTGCTAGATTACTTTATAGCTTGCTGGGATCAAAATCAGCTATCCTATGCTTTGATAGATAAGAACAAGGGAACATGTTTTTGGAAAAAGATACAAGCATTTAAAGAAAAGCACGAGCTTTTTTTTAGTGAAGAGGAAATACCACTACTGGTATTCAATCGTTCAGTTCTCACAACTAAAGGTTTTTATTCTTGTAAGAAAAAGCTCTTTATAGAAAAGATAGATGTGATACCCTTAGGAGAAGTTGATTTTACCTATACCGTTTCATCCATAAAGACTGCTTATTTAAGCGTTAATGGAAAGTCGATAGCTAAGAATAGTTTGGCAGCAAACCACCAAATTAATTCTAGTCAAAAAGAAGCAGATCTTATTTCTCTACATCAGCGTAATCTAGACAAAATTGCATCTATCTTTAATACGGCTTGTACTCAATTAGCCTCTCGGAAGAGTAGTCATTAAGAATAAAAAAAATAAGATCATAATCACAACGATAGCAAATAGGGCGATAAGTAGAAAGAATCCCATTTTTACAAATCGTTTTGCTCGGTGTGCATAAAATTTTCCAGCTAGTACATTCCCTTGCATACAAAGAGGTGTAACCTTGGCTGCATAAAACAAAGCTGCGATACCAAAAGGAGGTAAAATAAGACTGAGTAAGATAGATTCTTCTAGCCAGCTTTTAGGGTGTTTTATAAGTTGTTTCATTGAGCTGTATATTAAAACTGCTTAAGTAAGTAAATGACATAGATAATAGAAGGACGTGCAATCAAGCCTATAATGACTCCTAGATATACAAATAATTGAGCTCTGTTGGAGTAATGTCGTGCAAGTTTGGTGTCACCCTTCAAGTAGGTATCATCTACCTTGGATGCAAAATAGATTGCAATAGCACCACCTACAAAGGAAAAGATAAAAAAAGTAAGTAAAGAAGTTAATAACCAAGATTGAGGTGGGTTAAAAGCTGTCTCCTTAGTTGTATTGGGCTGTATACTTTTCCACAGTTCAGGTACATCTTTTACGGGCATCCAGTTATCTAGTTTGTCACTCCATACCAAAGTATCCGCTGTAACCTTATCACTAAGTTGTTCTGCAGTAAATGGACCCTGCCGTTCATTTTCATTGACTGCGATGTAATATTTGCTTTCCATTTCTCTACCTAAATTCTCTTTTTATAAAGAAACAATAAAAAGTCGGAAGAAGGTAATCTTTGTAAAGAAAAAATGCTTTACAGCTGTTTATTTGAGGTGAAACTTCAATATTTTACTTCCATACTCCGGTATTTCTACTGAAGTTGGGCGGTCAGGGCTAAAAGAGATGACCTCCTGATTAGCTGTAAGGAGATCCGCTGCAACAAGCCTATTGCTGGGTGGCAGTTTCAAGTAATCGAAAGCATGTTGTGGAATATGTATGGATAGCTTAGAGGCTTGGCTATCGAAGTTTACACAGACTAAGAGTACTTCAGCCTCATAAGACCTGAGAAATACATAGTGCTTATTTGGGTTGAAGCTAGGACTAGGAGGGTTGACATACATTAAGTCAAAAAAGTGTCCTTGGATGATGGCTTCTTCTTTGGCAGCTATATTCAGTATGAGCTTGTAGTATTGGTAAAGTTTTACTTCTTGAGTACTCAGCTGCTCGAAGTTGTATTTTCCCTTGTTGTTCCATCTACTTAGAGTATCTAGGCTCCAGTAATCAAAAATAGAAGTTCTGCCATCTAGCCCACTAAAGCCCTCCTGATCCATTCCCTTTTCGCCAAACTCCTGGCCAGCATATAGCATAAATGGGTTAGTACCCATACAGCTAGCGACAACCAAAGCTGGGAGAGCATGAAAGGGGTCTCCCGCAAAGAAGTCAGAAGCTATTCTTTGTTCATCGTGATTTTCTAAAAAGTGGAGCATACGAGGCTGCATACTCCCCAAGCTTTGCCAACAATGAGTTAGCTCTGCTGCAGCTTTATTCCCTTGTATGATGGCTTTTAAAGTGTCATAAAGTCCTACCTTATCATAGAGGTAGTCAAACTGACCTTGGTAGAGGTAATTGCTGTATTGAGCCGTATTATAGGCTTCACCAATAAATATAAGTTGTGGGTATTGTTCTTTGAGTAAAGGGATAAGCCATTTCCAAAACTCTACTGGCACCATTTCAATCATGTCACAGCGAAAGCCATCTACTCCTTTTTTAGCCCAAAAAAGAAGAATATCCCTCATCTTGATCCAAGTATTGGGTATAGGGGTAAAATAAGTGGTTCCTCCACCTGCATAGTCTATTCCATAATTGAGTTTGACTGTTTCATACCAATCATTTTGAGTAGGAGAGGAGGTAAATTGATTGTTTCCTGTCACCTTTGCTGGAAACTCAGTATAGCTGGCAAAGCCTGCTGCTTCTAGACTAAAAGTAGGATTAAACTTTTGATCTACAAGGTAATAGAAGTTGTTTTGAGGGGAGAAGGAGCAACTCCTGTTGTCTGTTTCTCCTAGTGATTGAGTTCCTTCAGGCTGCTGGTCAGAGTAGTATTCACGAGCTACATGATTGGGAACAAAGTCTATCAATACTTTCATACCTTGCTTATGCGTACGCTGAACCAGCTGTTCAAACTCAGCCATGCGCTGATCGATATTTGTAGCGAGTGAAGGAGCAACATCATAATAATCAGTGATGGCATAAGGTGAGCCCGCTTTACCTTTGACGACAGCAGGGTGCTGCATAGGAATACCATGAGCAGAGAAATCTGTTTGTGTAGCATGCTCCAATACACCTGTATACCAGATGTAGTTCACGCCTAAAGATTGAATAGCTTGAAGTACCTGATCAGTAAAATCATTAAATTTACCACAGCCGTTTTGTTTTAAGCTTCCCTTAGGTATTCTAGTCTGGTTTGTATTGGCAAATAAGCGAGGGAGCACTTGGTAAATAATCATTTTTTCTTTTTTCATAGCCTAAATTAAGGGGTTTTCTTCCAGATACCACCTGTATCCTCTATACGCTTACTCAGTACCTGATTAGCTACATCATAGCCTTGCATAAAGATCTCTTTGGCCTTATTTAATTCGGTATTACCATAGTCTTGTAGGTTATTGGGTTCTATCAATAAGTCTGCTTTTCTTCGTTCACCCATGGAGTTGGCCTTAAACATAAAATTGTAGGAGCGATAAGCTATCGAGAGGATGTTTTTTTTGTAGTCTCTTGCCACCATAGGATCTACATTAATGGCTACTACCTTTTCGCAGTTTTTTCGGAGTGTAGAAACAGGCAGATTCATAAATAAACCTCCATCAACATAGTAAGTTCCGTCAATTTGTATCGGCTCAAACAAAACAGGCATACAACAAGAGGCCGCAATGCGTTCAGCCAAGTCACCTTCTGTAAAGTGAGCCAATCTACCTCTATCCAAATCTGTTGCTGTAATAATAAAAGGAAGTTGAAGTTCTTCTATTCTTGTTGCTTTTAGGTTTGACTTTAGAAAGCTTATAAATTCTTTGAGGTTAAACAGGCCTTTTTTAGGGATTGTTAGTTTGGTTAAATCCATAAACTTGTGCCCTACAAAATAATCCAAGACCCGATAGGGTTCGTTACCATCAGCATAAAATACTCCAGCTAGTGCACCTGCACTAACGCCCGATATGATATCTGGTTTTATATCATGTTCTAACAGAGCCTGCATAGCTCCCAAATGTGCGAAACCTTTAATAAATCCACCACTTAAGGCATATCCTACTTTGAATTTTGTGTCACTATACATATAAAAATGCTTAATATCCTATTTGTTAGAGCGATACGAAATTACAAAAAATATCAGCTATGTTTTCATTTTATAGTGTAATTTATCAAAATAGAGGAGGATAAAAAAAGAAACAGAACTTTCATAAGAATAGTTCTGTTTCCTTACTCGTATCTTAGTGGAAGATAGATCCGTAGTTAAGCCAGTTTCGATAACGTACTAAGGCTTCCAGAAAATAGTAATCCGCATAGACTAGTGGCTTATCTATTTCATTTTTGTGGGGTATACTACCTACACTGTGTTTCAATAAAAAGTTGGCGTTTGTTCCTAACTCAGCTCTATAGGCAGGTGATGCAAGGCTATGTAGCATCTCAATAGCTAGGTCGGTATATTCCTTTTTGCCTGTGCTTTGACCCAATTCAAATAGTGCAGAGCAGGTTATAGCAGCTGCCGACACATCTCTGAGATTAGTGCCAGGAAACTCCTTGGCATAAGATTTTTCTTCTGGCTCATAAGCTTCTTGTCCTACATTAAAATCCCAAAGCGGGACTAAATCTTCAGGAAGTCGCTCCAAATACCATTGAGCCATTTTTTCTGCTGCATCTAGGTATTCTTGTATACCTGTTTCTCTATACATCATGCTGTATCCGTATATAGCCCATGCTTGGCCACGTGACCAAGTGGAGTTGTCGCTATAGCCTTGACAGGTTGCTTGATTCAATACAGCACCTGTTTCTGGGTCATAGTTTACGACGTGGTAGCTACTAAAATCCTCTCTAAAATGATTCTGGAGTGTAGTATTTGTATGTGTAATAGCTATTTCCTTTAATAGTTGATTATTTGCTATTTTAGAACCATAGGTAAGTAGTTCTAAGTTCATCATGTTGTCAATAATTACAGGGTAAAACCACTCTACTGTGTCGTTCCAAGCTTTGCGGTAATTCCATGACTTAATGGCTTTAGTTTGTTCACTGTATCGCGTAGCAAGCGATTGAGCACTCGTTTCTAAGATGGCGTTGTATTCGGGCTTGGGAGCTAGTCTCTGTGCATTACCATAGCTACAATACATCATAAAGCCTAGGTCGTGATGTCCCGTAAAGGTTTTTAGTTGTTCCAAAGAATGTGTCCAAGCTTCGGCTCTTGTACGCCAAATGCTATCTCCACTGAGCTCATAGGTGTACCACAGTGAACCTGGAAAGAACCCAGGAGTCCAGTCGTATTTGCCTGTGACTATCAGCTTTCCCTCATCATTCATGGTTCGAGGGTAGTTTTTGCCAGTCGGACTGCCTACTTCTTCTAACATAATTTCCATTTGCTGAGTAGCAAAGTCAATGTTTTCTTGAATAAAGGCGAGTTCCTTTTTCTTGTCAGAGGTACAGGCTACAACTAAAAGACAAAAGAGTAGGGCACTAAGTTGAATTAATAATTTCTTTTTCATATTAGATTGAGTTAATAAGTAATGGTGTATTTGTAATGATTTGATAAAGTTTTACTTTTTGCAGTCAGTGAAATTCTATAAACAACTTCACCCCAAATTTTAGTTAATCGTGGATCATCCAAATTAATAGTTTGAATCTCTACATCGAACTGCTTCGAATCGTAAGAGAAATGAGCCTTCTTTTCTTTCCCGTAGGGCACAGCTATAAGTCCATCTCTTTCTAACTGAGGTTTCTTCCAAGTCATAAAGTTAATTATTGAGTGATCAATAAGTGCTTTTAATCTATAGCTGTCAGAAATAACGGTTTTTCTTTTTCCTACCTGATAAGATCTTTCCCAAAAGTCAATTTGTGCCTCATCTGGATATGCTGACTGTATGTTTGTCTTAAATAGTTTCCTCTTAAGATTAAAAGTTGAGTTTTCTGCTTTAAACTTTCTACCATTCTTCTGAGAAACTCCATTTATAAGGGGTAAGTTATGATAATCACTTTGCATGGTCCATATCTCATACCTCTTACTGCTGAATGTTTTGGCTGTATAGGTTTCTACACCTACATCAATAAAGAGTGGGTGATTATCTAAATAAAGAATAAAAGACCCCACATCATTGTGATTATGGCTTTCGTCATTATGACCACCCTTGCTAGCAAAGAAAGCAGGCTTATTGTAAATATAGCAAAATTCTGTTTCTGGATACCAGGAATATGGAGCATGTATTAAGTTGGAATTGAATTGAGCTATCTCATGATCACTACCTAATGAAGATAGCATTCTATAAATATCCCTATTAATCGTAATAGGTTTTTTATGAGAGGATTGCAAGTAGGAGGCAAAAGACAGCATGGCTTGGCTGTCAACTGCTCGTCCAAATCTATAAATTAAACGATAGTCTAGGCTAGCTCTAGCTTCTGCATCTGCAAAGTTAACAACCCAGCCATCACCAATATAGGATTTATATATATATTCCCCCATAGCTTTGATCATAGGCTTATCAAATAAAGATATTTGACCTCCCGTTGCATCGAATAGAATCTGGAGGTAGTCGTAAGTTTTGCCAGCAGCGTGTCCCCAATAGGAAGGACCTTCTTCACAAGCTCCATCCGATTTGATATAGGATAAAAAATAATCAACAGATTTCATTGTTTTATGTATGATTTCTGCTTGCTTTTTAGAATCTTCTTCTATCAGCAGGGCTGTCTGTAAGATATTGGAGTTACACCAAGGATTCCAGTTGTTGACAAGTCCATTAGCTGCTTCGCCAAATCCAATCCACCAATATTTCTCACCATCCATATAAGGCTCTAAAGTTTTACTTTTTAATTCAAACTTAATTCTTTCAGAAATACTAGGGTCAATCTTGTCAAACTCCTCGTGGAGAAAATAGTAAGTCCAAGCTAGTAAAGAGCTTAAATCTCCAGATACTAAGTCTATGACTGGATTTATAGGTGTAGGTAAAGCTCTGTGAGTAGGTTGCATAATCTGATGCGCTGCAAGAGACCAGCTGGTCATTTCACAGGTAAAGTATACACCATCTACGAGAGCGTCTATAAAGCGTCCCTTTCCCTCTGCTAGCTCTCCCAACAAAAGACTTGATATTGCCTTTATATTCGCATTAAAGGGTACTTCCATAGCTTCTCTGTTCCCACTGCGTTCAAACTCGAGATAGGAGGTGGCAGTTACAGCTTGCCAGCTATAATTGAGCTGTTTCTCAGCTTGTGTTATTATGTGTTTTTTGTCTTTGCCAAACAGTTTACTCCATTCATGGCGATTTGTATATTGGGGGTATTTTACCCAGTTATCTATAGGAAGTATAGAGGCTTGTAAGTCTTTTTTTGTAGCTAAGCTCTGTAGTAACTTCTGAGTTTGACCCTGTGAAGGTAGGGTCCATAAGAGTAAGAGTAGTAGTATATAATTTTTCATTGTCTTTGATCTAAAAAGATAAAAAGTGAGCTAAAAGCCCACTTTTTATTCAAATACATTATCGTGTTAATCTACCCAACCTGGGCTTTGCTCTAGATTATCATTACGTTCTTTTTCAACTTTTGGTACGGGCCACTGATAGAGCTCATCACCGCCCCATGAATAGGAGTATTGTGTCTGTCCCCAAATTTGCTTTAAACCAGCACCTTCGAAGAATTTTGTCTCTTTCCATGTGTCCCAGCGTAATTCATCGTAGAATGTCACAGCCTCTCCATTGAACTCCCATCTGCGTTCTTGCTGAATTTTGGCCCTTAAGTCATCTTGATCTAGTACTTGTGTAAATTGATTGCTGTTAAGCTCAGCTACACCTGCTCTAGCTCTTACTAGGTTAACGCATTCTATTGCCTCGGTAGTTTTCCCTTGTTCGTTTAAGGCCTCAGCTAGGTTAAGAAGGACATCTGCATATCGAATTAAAGGAAAATCAATAGGTGAATAAGATCTATTAGGTATTTCAGATGTACCCTCAGGAACAAACTTTCTATATAGATAGTAGAATCTATTATTTGTGTCTGTTCTTAAATCATGTGGATCTTCTGTATCAATTCGATATGGCCAGCGTAGTGTAACTACAACATCATTATTACTAATAGATCCTAGATACTCAGAGTAGGGAGTGATAATTGTTGCTGTTAGCCTAGGATCTCTATTGGTATAGGCCTGGAGCAATCTTTCTTCATTTCCATTCTCTAAGTAATGAGTGAAATCTACCTTTTGAGTTGCTGTCAGGTGCTGTTTTTCACTCTCGGTCAGGTTGTTTCTATAAAAGAACACAGCACGCTCATTAACTTTCATCTGATCCCACTCAGGAAATAAATCGGCCCAATCAAAAGGCTTGCCGTTAGCATAGGTATATGAGTTTACAAAGTCTGTATTGGGTAGGAATGTATTCCAACCTTGTTGGAAGGTATTTCTACCGCCATATCTGAGTGGCAACTCAGTTCCTTGTCCTGGCAATCCTATTTCTTGGACTGACAAGATCATCTCGTCAGACTGCTCATTGCTTTCTTTGAATAGTTGCTTGTAGTCTCCTTGGTATAGTTTATAACCACATTCGCCAACTTTTTTAAAGTCTGCTTCGGCTTTTGCCCACTCTTTCAGATATAAGTATGTTTTACCTCTTAAGGCATAAGCTGCTCCCTTAGTTATTCTACCAAAACCGGCATCGCCTTTATCGTATTTATTAGGTAGCGGAGCTGTGTTTATACAATCTGTTAAGTCTTGGATTACTACCTCCCAGATTTTTGCTTCTGTCTCTCTAGGCTTATTTGCCTGTGAGGGTTGTACTGGCTCTAAATAAAGAGGTACTCCTTTATATAGTGCATTTAGTCTGTAGTAAAAGAAAGCTCTTAAAAACTTAGATTCGGCAATTAATCTGGCTTTCTTTTCTTCTGTAAGTGGAGAGCTAGGTAGGTTTACAATAGCATCATTAGCTCTATGTATTCCTTCGTAGTGTTGTTGCCATGTGTTTCTGAAGATACCAGTACCTGTTGATGCTTTATTGAGCAAGATAGCATCGTCTGGATCACGTTTATCGGTATCCACAGAGTAATTGGATTGGTAGAAGATATGTCCTACTGTGCTATATCTTAATGCGTTGTATACGCCATTTACACCTTGATCAGCAAGATTTTCAGTAGTCCACATCAATTCAGAACCTACTTCGCCGTGTGGATTAAGATTAAGTAGGTCTCCTTTACAAGCGATAAGTAGTATACTAAAAGTAAATAGTATTATTTTATTTGTGATTTTCATACCCTCTAAATTTAAAATGTAACATTAAGGCCAAAAGCAATTTGCTTGACAGATGTATAGCCTGGATAGGCACCTAACTCTGGATCTTGGCCAGGGAAGTCGGTAAATGTATGTAGGTTTTCACCAGATATATAAAATCTAGCTCGCTCAATCATAACTTTTCTTGTTAATTGTTGAGGTAAGGTATAACCGACAGTTACGTTTTTGAGTTTTAAGTAATTACCATTGAATAAAAAGCGAGAACTAGCTGCCTCATTTTGTGAGCCTGATTCTCCAGCTGTTAATCGTGGGTTTTTTGAGTTGAGATTAGTGCGTGGATCGCTTGGGTTTTCTGGATTGTAGAAGTAATGGTTATAAGCAATATCTTTAGGTAAAGATACCCCTACACGAGTAGTTGTTGTATTATAACCAGTTGTTGGACCCCAATATAGCTTGAACCCAGAAGCTCCAGCTAGGTTGACAGATAAGTCAAAACCTTTCCATGCTGCAAATGCCTGAAAACCGAAATTATACTTTGGTTCACTAGAGTAGCCTTGGAAACGGTTGTCGTGTGTATTTCCATAAATGCCATCACCGTTGTTGTCGGCATATATTACATCTCCATACCAAATTTTATCTTTAGCGATTGTTTTATTAGGTCTAAACTCATAACCCTCATCAATCATGGCTTTTATCCATTTCATATCGTCTTCTGTACGAATCATTCCATCTCTAGGGCCACCGTTTATATCCACTTTTCCATTGCTGTCAAAGTACTTACCAGAACCTGTATATACATCTAGCAAGTAGTACTCATTTAGAGTATGACCTTCGAGGAGTCTTTGAATACCACCATCAGAAACATCACCTAGGTTAGTGAGGTATTTTTTATTACCAAACTCATCGGTAACCCAACCTTCTTTCAATTTGCCTTTATGTTTTGTTACTTTGTTTTTTACATAAGAGAAGTTTCCTGTAAGAGAGTAGCTGAAGTCCTCTATATTATCTGTCCATCCTAGTGTGATTTCATAACCCTTATTAGACATTTTTGCAACGTTCTCACGAGGGCCATTTTTGTTTCCAAGTGTTAAGTAGATTCCTGGTCTGTAAAGTAAGTCAGAAATAGTTCTATTGAAAATATCTAATTCGAAACGCAATCTGTTATTTAAAAAGTTTGCATCTAAACCAAAGTTTGTGGTTGTGGATTTCTCCCAAGTAATACTTTCATTAGCTAAGTCAACAATAGCAAGACCTGGCTCTTGTTTGTCACCAAATGAGTAGTCTCTTTTGCTATAGGTAGATTGATACTCATATTCTCCAGTATTCGCACTACCTAACTTACCCCATGAGGCTCTTAACTTTAAGTTATCTAACCAATTTCTAGTTGATTCCATGAATTTCTCTTCAGAGATTCTCCATGCCCCCGAGAATGAAGGGAATGTACCCCATCTACTGTCTTTGTGGAAGCGAGCATGTCCATCATATCGTAAGTTCGCTTCAAATAAATAGCGTGATTTATAAGCGTAGTTTACTCTTCCAAAAACAGATCTTGTAGCTCTTTCTAAAATTCCACCGCCAATACTCACCATTTCGGTAGCAGATCCTGGAGTTACAATTGAGCCATCTATTAATCCTTTTTTACTACCCGAAGTGTTCTCTTGGTAGTAATAGTACTCGTTATAACCTATTAATGCACCTAAATCGTGATCTTGAGCAAAGGTTTTATTGTATCTCAATAAGTGCTCTAGCGTGTAAGAATAGTTTGTGTAGTTGTTGAACGAGGTTGACATTTGAGATGGATCTGTTGGAGTAGCCATTACTGTGCCATCACTAAACTTTACCTTCTCTGTGGCATTTGTCCATGATTTGTTTTCATCCCATCTTCTCTGGTAGTTTAAGTTGAAATCCCAAGATAATCCAGGCAGAGGACTAACTCTAGAGTAGATAGTTGTATTTACTCTAGATTGTTTATTTTTTCCATTTCTATTATTTAAGAAAGCTAAGATATTGTTGGCTGTAGCACTTTCCTCAGGTGCTTCAGGATAACCGTATTTGCCATTCCACTCTGGGTAAACACCTGGAGTTGTTTGTCTTAAGAAGTTGTTTGCATCTCCAAAATTGCCATTATCTGCATTTTGGAGCGAAGCAAATGTTCTATTTCCTACCGTTAACCAGTCTGTAACCTTGGCTTCTAAATTAGAGCGGAAGTTAAACTTTTCAATACCGGTCCGATCTACTAGTCCAGGGTTTTTTAGGTAGCCTGCAGATAGTAAGAATGAGATTTTTTCAGAAGCTCCATCTACAGATACATTATGTTCACTTAAAAGCTTGTTTTCAAAGATTGCTTTTTGCCAGTTAGTATTAGGAAATGCAATGTAGTTTGGAACTCCGTTTTCATTTAGCTCATTCGGGGATTTACTTTTTTCTCTCCACAGGTCAATAGTAGCTTGGCTAAAGTGGTTGTCTTGTCCTATGTTTGTAAAAGACTCATTTATAAAGTCCATGTAATCAGCATAGTCTGTGACAGACTTGATAAGGTTAGATGGTTTGGATTTTGATATATGACCACTGTATCTAACATTTACTTTGCCGTCTTTTTTACTGCCTTTTTTGGTAGTAATCAGAATCACACCATTTGCTGCTTGAGAACCATATATAGCACCAGCAGCGGCATCTTTAAGTACACTGATATTTGCTATGTCCTGAGGGTTCACAGCATCTAAGACACCCTGAATCCCGTCAATAATAACCAAGGGTGCAGAACTACCACCTAATGATCCCACACCACGAATTTTGATATTTGCACCGTCACTCCCTGGTTGTCCAGATGCCTGTCTTACAGAAACACCTGCACTCAGTCCTGCTAGAGCAGTTGAAACATTGGTAATGGGGCGAGATGCAGCTTGATCTTCAAAATCGATAGATGCAACAGAACCTGTTAGGTTGGCTTTCTTTTGCACACCGTAACCAACTACAACTACCTCATCAAGTAGCTCTGTTTCTTCGCTGAGAGTTACATTAATGTGATTTTCCTTATCGACTCTTAGCGAGTAATCCTTGAATCCAATATAGGATATGGTAAGCATGCTACCTGGAGTTACATCTATGGCAAAGTTGCCATCAATATCTGTTATTGTACCAGTTTGTGTGTTTTCTACAACCACACTAACACCAATCAAAGGCTCGCCTGTTTGGTCTTTTACATTTCCAGTAAGTTTGATTTTTTTTGCTTGGTCAATAGATTTATAGACCGCATTACTAATAGCACCATTTGATTCACCTGCTTTAGCTGATGTAAAGCCTGGGAAAAATAGAGATAGGCTAAATAGAGTGCACATACCGCGATGAAGCCATATGTGCTTTCTTTTTCCTGAATTCATAAAATTAGATTTAAGTGAATATTTGTTAGATGTTTAAAATGACTAATAAACTGTCATGTTGTTAAAATAAACACCAGTTGATATGTTTTATTTGTTAGATTTATCACTTGTTTGTTGTCCTGTTGCAAATATATAGAAAAAATCAAGATATATTAAAATATATATTAACAAATATTTTAAAGTCTATTATCGGCAGTATTTTAGGAAGTGTCAAAATATAGTCAACTCTCTTTGTTGTTTTTCTAAATGTAGTTTTTAGAGTTAGGCTAATTACTTAATGTCTTTAATCGTATTTTCTACCTGACATAAAAAAAGCAGCAACTAAAACAGTTGCTGCTTTTTTTATCTAGTTTATTTTTCTTTTAGACGCTTTATTGAATGCTTCTGCTTGGCATTTTACGATCAATACGCTTTACCATACCCTGTAGTACGGCACCTGGACCACACTCAATAAACTCACTAGCTCCATCTGCAATCATGTTTTGTACAGATTGTGTCCAACGAACTGAAGATGTAAGCTGTGCAATAAGGTTGTCTTTTATCTCCTTAGGGTTGGTGTGTGGCTTTGCATCTACGTTTTGATAGATAGGACATTGTGGAGTCTGAATTTCTGTCTTTTGGATTGCAGCTTCTAGCTCCACTCGTGCAGGCTCCATAAGAGGGGAGTGAAAAGCGCCACCAACTTTCAGCGGTAGGGCACGTTTAGCTCCTGCTTCTTTCATTCGCTCACAAGCTTGCTCAATACCAGCCATTGATCCAGAGATTACTACCTGACCTGGACAGTTGAAATTGGCTGCGATACAAACTTCACCTTGTATAGAGGCGCAGATTTCTTCTACTTTCTCATCGTCTAGTCCAATAATAGCTGCCATAGTACCTGGAGTAGCCTCACAGGCTTTCTGCATGGCCATAGCACGAGCATAGACCAAACGTAGCCCATCTTCAAAAGAGAGTGCACCTGCTGCAACTAAGGCAGAGAACTCACCCAAGGAGTGTCCTGCTGTCATGCCAGGTTGAAACTCTTCATCTGCACAGAGTGCAGAAATAACTGAGTGAAGGAAGACTGCTGGCTGAGTAACTTTAGTTTCTTTAAGCTGCTCATCCGTACCTTCAAACATAATATCGGTGATACGGTATCCTAAGATATCGTTTGCTTTTTCAAATAACTCTTTGGCCTTAGCTGATTTATCGTATAGGTCTTTACCCATACCTACAAACTGTGCTCCTTGACCAGGAAATACAAATGCTTTCATATTTGTTTAGTTTTATTCGATTGATTCAGCAAAGATAAGGTGATTTTCTTAATATTGATCATAAAAAAGTGAATTACTGTTTGCTAGTGGCTCTAGGAGTGTACGCAATAGGCCTACCTCTGTATTGATTTTCCATCAGAAAACAACAAACTTGATGTAAAGAAGGATTTAATGTGAAAATATGTTGTATTATAGTGATAATAGCTAAACCTTCGTGTTAAATTGGTGTTTAACAGGAGTATATTAAATTAGAAGTATGAATGAACCACATGAGAAAATAAATAAAGTAGAGATTCGTAATCTTCAGATGGACGATTACAACTCACTTTTTAAGTCCTTTTATCGTATTTATGCCGATGGAAGTGATGTCTTCTGGACGCGTGACCAAATTAGTCGTTTGATCCAAATCTTCCCCGAAGGTCAAATTGTCATCGTAGTGAATGGTAAAGCCGTGGGCTGTGCCTTAAGCTTAATTGTAGATTATACTTTGGTACAAGGTCAGCATACCTATAGCAAGGTGACAGCCGATGAGACTTTTTATACACACAACCCCAATGGGAATATCCTTTATGGTATCGAAATATTTGTGCATCCTGACTATAGAGGAATGCGTTTGGCACGAAGAATGTATGATTACCGCAAAGAACTCTGTGAGACACTAAATCTCAAGGGAATTATGTTTGGTGGGCGAATCCCCAACTACCATAAGTACGCTGATAAGCTTCGACCTAAAGAGTATATTCAGCGAGTACGCCAAAAAGAAATTTTCGATCCAGTTCTTGCCTTTCAGCTCTCCAATGATTTCCATGTAAGGCGTATTATGACCAATTACTTGCCCAATGATGAGGAGTCTTGTCATTATGCATGCTTACTACAATGGGATAATATTTATTACCAAGAGCCCTCTGATGAATACCTCGACCCAAAGACTACCGTTAGGGTAGGGGCAGTACAATGGCAGATGCGTAACTATCGGGGTTTAAGTGAACTTTTTGAGCAGGTAGATTTTTTTGTTGACTCGGTAGCCGCCTATAACTGTGACTTTGTGATTTTTCCAGAATACTTTAATGCACCCTTACTTTCTCAATTTAACGATTTAAGTGAATCAGAATCTATACGTAAATTAGCCGAATATACCGATGAGATTCGAGATCACTTTATCAGACAAGCCATCAATCATAATATCAATATCATAACAGGGAGTATGCCTTATAAAAACAGTAAGCAGGATAAGCTACTCAATGTTGGTTTTTTATGTCGCAGAGATGGATCTTATGAGATGTATGAAAAGATACATGTAACTCCTGATGAGGTGAAGAGTTGGGGATTAAGTGGCGGTAGTCATATTCAAACCTATGAAACGGACTGTGCGAGGATTGGAGTGTTGATCTGTTACGATACGGAGTTTCCTGAGCTTTCTCGTATTTTGGCAGAAGAGGGGATGCAAATCCTATTTGTACCCTTTATGACAGACACACAAAATGCTTATGCAAGGGTTCGAATTTGTTCGCAGGCTCGTGCAATCGAAAATGAGTGTTATGTAGTAATAGCAGGTAGTGTTGGAAACTTACCCCGTGTACACAATATGGATATACAGTATGCTCAGTCAGCCGTATTTACGCCCTGTGATTTTGCTTTTCCGAGTGATGGTACACGAGCCGAAACTACACCCAATACAGAAATGATTTTGATCACGGAGCTAGACTTAGATTTGCTTAATGAACTCCATACCTATGGAGGCGTACGCAACTTGAAGGATAGGCGCAAAGATTTATATAGTATCAATTACCGCAATCACCGAAACTGAGCTGTTTACAATCTTTAACTAATAGACTCTAAACTTTTTTTGTTTAGTCTTGTTCTAAATAGTGAGTTCAAAAGACACAATTAAAAATAAAAACAAACAAGAAAAATTATGAGATCATTAATTGGAAGACCAGCTCCTTACTTTAAGGACGCAGCTGTTATTAACGGTGGAGAAATTGTAAAAGACTTTTCACTAGAACAATATAAAGGTAAAAAGTATGTATTGTTCTTTTTCTATCCTATGGACTTTACATTTGTATGTCCTACAGAACTTCATGCTTTCCAAGAAAAAATAGCAGAATTTGAAAAACGTGATGTAGCAGTAGTGGGCTGTTCTGTTGATTCAGAGCAATCACACTGGGCTTGGCTGAATACACCTAAAAATGAAGGCGGTATTCAAGGAGTGAAATACCCTATCGTTGCAGACTTTTCTAAGTCTATTTCAGAGAAATATGGCGTACTAGCAGGTACTTATGCTCCAGACGAAAACGGTGACTGGGTATGCGACGGTGCACCTGTAGCTTACAGAGGTCTATTCCTTATAGACAAGGAAGGTATTGTACGTCACTGTGTTATCAATGACTTGCCACTAGGTCGTAGTGTAGATGAGGCTATCCGTATGGTTGATGCCCTACAGCACTTCGAAGAGTATGGTGAGGTTTGTCCAGCAAACTGGAGCAAGGGTGACGCAGCGATGAAAGAAAGTCATGATGGTGTAGCTGATTACTTAAGCAAGCACTAATCATATTTTTGGAAGCATTAGTTTATCGTATTCGATATACTGAAAAATCAGTAATGATAAAGAGGCAAGGTGTTCGCACCTTGCCTCTTTTTGTTGAGACCCTGACAGAAGCATGCTGGATCAGGAGCAGAAGCATGCTGGATCAGGAGCAAAAGTGGCAAAGGTCAGGGTCTTATTTATTTTGCTTAAGCATTGGCGTTGTTGGTAGTACTTATAAATTGAAATGAAGAGCTACTTAAAAGCTTTGAATGATAATTTATCAGCTCTATTTATGTTTAAAGCAAATGATTTTGTAAATTTGCATCTTAAAATTGAACACGCATTATAATTTCTTTGTGTAAAAGACTAAATTCAGAAATACAATGAGTAAAAAATTTACAGAATACTCACAGTTAGACTTGTCTAAGGTCAATAAAGATATTCTTTCAAAATGGGACGAGAACGAGGTGTTCTCTAAGAGTATGACAGAACGTGAGGGCTGTCCTTCTTATGTGTTTTATGAAGGACCTCCTTCGGCCAATGGAATGCCTGGTATTCACCACGTAATGGCTCGTACCATTAAGGATATTTTCTGTAGATATAAAACCATGAAAGGCTTTCAAGTCAAGCGTAAAGCGGGTTGGGATACTCATGGTTTACCCGTTGAACTTGGTGTAGAAAAGGCTTTAGGCATCACCAAAGAAGATATTGGTAAAACTATTTCTGTAGCTGATTATAATGCAGCTTGTCGTAAAGACGTCATGAAGTACACCCAGGAGTGGGAAGATTTAACGCACAAAATGGGGTATTGGGTAGATATGACGGATCCTTACATAACCTATGATAACCGTTACATCGAAACCCTGTGGTGGTTACTCAAGCAGCTGCACAAAAAAGGCTTTTTATACAAAGGATACACGATTCAGCCTTACTCTCCAGCAGCAGGTACAGGCTTAAGCTCACATGAGCTCAATCAGCCAGGCTGTTATAGAGATGTGAAAGATACTTCTGCCGTAGCTCAATTTGCAATTAAGAATCCCAAAGAGGAGATGAAAGCTTGGGGTGATCCCTTCTTTATTGCGTGGACCACAACTCCTTGGACCTTGCCTTCCAATACAGCACTCTGTGTAGGACCTAAAATCACCTATGTAGCTGTTCAAACTTACAATAGCTATACAGGCAAACCAATCACAGTCGTTCTGGCTAAAGATTTGCTCTCACTTTACTTTGATAGTAAGGCAGCGGAGCTTAAGCTCGAAGACTACAAAGAAGGGGATAAGTTGATTCCGTATCGGGTGGTTGCAGAGTACAAAGGTACCGACTTAGTAGGTATGGAGTACGAACAGTTACTTCCTTGGGTTAAGCCAGAAGAGGGTGCTTTCCGTGTGATTTCAGGCGATTTTGTGACCACTGAAGATGGTACAGGTATCGTGCATATAGCACCTACCTTTGGAGCTGATGATGCGAATGTAGCAAAAGCCTCTGGTGTACCTCCTTTGCAGTTGATAAACAAGAAGGGTGAGCTTCGTCCTATGGTCGATCTTACCGGTAAGTTCTATGAACTAAAGGAGCTTGACGAA
>JASLIW010000158.1 GCA_030152865.1 Bacteroides sp. | reverse complement strand
GGTGGATGGACCTACGGAGATAAGCGTTGGCAAGGGTTTATATCTGCTAATAGACTAGATGTTGTTATTGATTTGGAGAAAGAAGAAGATATACATGAAATTTATGCAGATATAATGCAAAGCCCTGGAGCTGAAGTGTATCTTCCATCTCAAGTAATAGTAGAGGTCTCATTGGATGGTAAGAACTATACAACTCTGCTAGACCAATCGTTTGATGTAGAAAAAGGTTCTTCTATCTTAATTAAAAAGTATGGCTGGAAGGGTCAAGCTAAGGGGAGATATGTTAGGTTTGTTGCTCGCTCTAGCAAAACACTTGGCGGTTGGATTTTTACAGACGAAATAGTTATTAAGTAGATTATATATGAAACAAATCAATTTAAGATTATTATTTCTTTTATGTAACAGGATCATTTCGGTGTTATAAGCAGATATTATTATTTGCTTTTTTATCGTGGGTAGTCTCTTCTGGGTCTCTGAAAAGTCTAATCACTTCTTTGTTCTTATCCTACTGGCTTTTACGATTATATTCTTAATTGTGAGAGTATATCTAATTAATACCTAGTAGGTTCCTTTTGTTTTGATTAAAATCAATTATATTAGTATCAAAAAAATGTTAATATGAAAAACATATCTTGGTTAACTACTCTAATACTAGTGCTCATAAGCCTATCTTCTTGCAAACCAAGCGGTAAAGAGCATAAATATGATTCTTTTTTGGCTGTTGGGACTTATACTTCCAAAAGTAGTGAAGGTATATATATATATAAATTTAATACTGAGTCGGCCGATTTTGAGCTGGTCTCTACTTATAAGTTAGATAACCCCTCTTATTTGAGCTTCTCTGCGGATGAAAGAGTTATGTATGCAGTGACAGAAAATAATGATGTTAAATCAGACTGTATTACGGCTTTAAGCTTTAACAATGATACAGGAAAACTTACATTCCTAGATCAAAAAAATGTTGGAGGTGCAGCCCCATGTTATATATTGGTTGATAATTTCTTAAATAAGGCTATTACAGCAAATTACATGGGAGGTAATATCTCTGTATTTGATATTCTAGAGAGTGGAAAGCTTAGCCCAGAGGGTATAGTTAAAAGCTTTGACTCTTTATTAGGCCCAAATAAAGATAGGCAAGAACAGTCTCACTTACACTGTGTTTACTTATCTCCAGATAAAAAGTTTTTATATGCTAATGATTTAGGTGCAGATTGTATTTATAAGTTTGACCTATCAAATGAAGAAAGTCTATTGTCTGAAGAGACAATTAAGTTAGCTCCAGGATCAGGTCCTAGACACACTGTTTTTCACCCCAATAATAAGTGGGCTTATACCCTAACAGAGTTGTCTGGAGAGGTAATGGCATTTGAGTATAATAATGGAGATTTACAGCTTTTTCAGACAATATTAGTTGATCCACAACAAGCTGCTGGATCGGGAGATATTCAAATTACACCCGATGGGAAATTCCTATATGCATCTAATAGATTAAAAGAAGATGGTGTAGCGATATTGTCAATTGCAGATAATGGTGAGCTGTCTTATAAAGGCTATCAAAAAACGGGAGTTCACCCAAGAAATATGGTAATAACACCTAATGGGAAACTATTATTAGTAGCATGTAGAGATAGTGATAATATTGAGATATATACAATCGATAGTAACTCAGGTTTATTAACAAATACAGGAAAAACTATAGAGGTAAGTATGCCTGTTTGCTTAAAGTTTGCTAAGCTTAATAACTAGATACAGAAAGCCCTAGAGGTTTTAATGTTTAATTAAATACTCGGTGGGGAAAAATAGAGTATGTGGTTTATACTTATGCTGATGTTTATCTTCGAATCACACATGAAACTAATGGCAAGCAAATTCAAAGTGAAAACATAACATACAATCATATTAGAAACACTTATTAATTCTTTAAATCATGAGAAATCTGACTCTGTTAGGAGCCTTAGCTCTTTCTTTAGGTTTTGCTTCATGTTCTGCTCCAAAGACTATGGACGCTAACTATGAGGTTATTCCTTTGCCTAAAGAGATTACAATTCAAGGGAATGATGCATTTATACTCGATAAAAGCGTGAAAATTGCCTACCCAGAAGGTAATAGTAAAATGCAAAAAAATGCTGATTTTTTAGCTAGTTATATTCATGAAATGTTAGGCTTTATGCCAGCATTAACGACCGATATAAATGCTACCAATGCAATAAAGTTAAACTTAGGTCTTGAGGGAGAGGTAGAAGCTTATGAGCTTACTGTTTCAAAAGATGGAGTGAGTATTACTGGCAATACAGAAGCAGGCGTTTTTTATGGTATTCAAACATTAAGAAAATCACTTCCTATAGGTCAAGGTGTAAATGCTAAGTTAGCAGCTGTTACTATTAAAGACCAACCTAGGTTTGAATATCGTGGAATGATGCTAGATGTGTCAAGACATTATTTCCCATTAGAATTTGTGAAAAAATACATTGATATTTTAGCACTTCACAATATTAATCGCTTTCACTGGCACTTGTCCGAAGATCAAGGCTGGAGAATTGAGATAAAAAAATATCCTAAACTGACAGAGATAGGATCTAAGAGAACAGAAACAGTGATTGGACGCAACTCTGGTAAGTATGATGGAATCCCTTACGGAGGATTTTACACACAAGAGGAAGCAAAAGAGATTGTTGCTTATGCTGCTGAAAGATATATTACTGTTATTCCTGAAATAGATATGCCTGGTCATATGCAAGCTGCTTTAGCTGCTTATCCAGAACTAGGTTGTACTGGT
>JASLIW010000067.1 GCA_030152865.1 Bacteroides sp. | reverse complement strand
TTTGAACTGTTTGAAGAACTCATCAGGGATTAAATCTTCTACTTTCATAAATGTCTGAGTTTTTTATTATAAAACAACGGCTTGGGGAAAGTTCTTACCCAAGCCGATTATTTTTACTTACACACTTTATGAAAGACTGTCTATTAAATAAAACTACTATGCGTCAATATTAGCATAAGTAGCATTTTCTTCTATAAACTCCCTTCTTGGTTCTACATCTTCACCCATTAACATAGAGAAGATACGATCCGCGTCAGAGGCGTTATCTATGGTTACTTGTTTGAGCATGCGATTATTAGGATCCATAGTTGTTTCCCACAGTTGATGTGCATTCATTTCTCCAAGACCCTTATATCTTTGTATGTGAATTCCCTTTTCGGAACCACTACCATACTGTTGAATAAATGCTTCTCTTTGACCTTCTGTCCAGCAGTACTCTTCTGTTTTACCTTTTTTACATAGGTATAGAGGAGGAGTAGCTATATAAAGATAACCATTCTGGATGATCTGTGGCATATATCTGAAGAAGAAAGTCATAATTAGGGTGTCGATGTGAGATCCATCGACATCAGCATCGGTCATGATAATAATCTTATGGTAACGTAACTTATCTAGATTTGCTTCTTTATTATCTTCTTCTGTACCAATAGTAACTCCTAATGCAGTGTAGATATTGCGTATTTCTTCACTTTCCAGAGCCTTGTGGTACATAGCTTTTTCTACATTAAGGATTTTACCCCTAAGAGGAAGAATAGCTTGGAATGAGCGATCTCTACCTTGTTTAGCTGTACCTCCAGCTGAATCACCCTCCACAAGGAATAACTCACAAACTTCAGGGTCTTTTGATGAGCAGTCTGCAAGCTTACCTGGTAAGCCACCACCAGACATAGGCGATTTGCGTTGTACCAGCTCTCTTGCCTTACGAGCTGCATGGCGTGCTGTAGCAGCAAGAATAACTTTATCTACAATAGTTTTAGCCTCTTTAGGATGCTCTTCTAAATAGTTATTTAGGGCTTCTCCCACAGCTTGATCAACAGCACCCATTACTTCGGTGTTACCAAGCTTAGTTTTAGTTTGTCCCTCAAACTGAGGCTCAGCTACCTTTATAGAGATAACAGCAGTAAGACCCTCTCTAAAGTCATCTCCTGAAACATCAACTTTGACCTTGTCAAAGAGGTTGTTTTCTTCAGCATACTTCTTAAGCGTACGTGTAAGTGCTCTTCTAAAGCCTGCCAGGTGAGTACCACCTTCTATTGTATTAATATTATTTACGTACGAGTGTATGTTTTCAGCAAAAGAGGTGTTGTACATGATAGCTACCTCAATGGGAATACCTTGTTTCTCTGTATTTAAATAGATTACGTCATTTACAAGGTGTTCACGAGAAGAATCAATGTAGCGTACAAATTCTTTCAGTCCATCTTCTGACTTAAAAACTTCTTGCTTGTATGATCCATCTTCATTTTTTACTCTTTTATCTGTGAGGCTGATTTTTATTCCTGCATTCAAGAAAGCTAATTCGCGCATTCTTGTCGCTAAAATATCATACTTATATTCTAATACAGTAAAAATAGTAGGATCAGGCCAAAAGGTCTGTCTAGTACCGGTATTGCTTGTTTCGCTAATTTCTTTTACATCATATTGAGGTTTACCGCAGGCATATTCTTGTTTATACAATACTCCATTTCTACTTACTTCAGTAATCATTTTTGAAGAAAGTGCATTCACGCAAGATACACCAACTCCGTGTAAGCCTCCTGACACCTTGTAAGAGCCCTTATCAAACTTACCACCAGCATGAAGAACAGTCATTACTACTTCAAGAGCAGAGCGTTGTTCCTTTTCGTGGAAGTCTGTAGGAATACCACGACCATTATCTTGAACAGAAATTGAGTTATCTTCATTTATGCTTACTTCAATTTGGTCGCAAAATCCAGCTAAAGCTTCGTCAATAGAGTTATCAACCACTTCATAAACTAAATGGTGGAGCCCTTTTAAACTGGTATCTCCAATATACATCGCAGGACGCTTTCTTACTGCTTCAAGTCCTTCTAAGACTTGGATGCTGTCCGCTTTGTATGCACCCTTATTGGCTTGAATTTGTTCTTCGGTCATAATATAATTCTCTTATGTTTATCCTAACAAAGATAAGGAAAAAACTCCAAATTTAAGGGCTCTTTCTTCTAATTTACTTTGCATTAAGACGCTTGAATAATAAGGCTTTAAGATTAACGATCTCTTTGTTTTGAGCATAAAAAAAGAGACAAAACTTATGTATTGTCTCTTTTTAATATTGTCAAGTAGTTAGCTTACAGGCTATTGATGTGTTTTGCAATTTTTGATTTTAAGTTAGCTGCTTTTTTCCAGTGGATAAAGTTCTTTTTGGCTAGCTTATCAATCATTTTAGCAACATTAGGAAACATTTCTTCTGCCTCCTTTTTATCAGTAGTAGAGCGAATTTGTCTAACAGCATTTCTCATGGTTCTACCATAGTATCTGTTATGAAGTCTTCTAGCTCTTTCCTGT
>JASLIW010000059.1 GCA_030152865.1 Bacteroides sp. | reverse complement strand
GCTTTTCGTGCAGAGGTAAACTTAGCTCCTTTCGGTACAAAATCATTTTCAAAACCATTTTTAAGAACCACCTCTGGCTTACGCTCCAAAATCTGCTCAGCTTCTACAGCTGTAAGCTCACTTACGGTTGTGAAGCAATCTGCATATTGTGCCGCTGCCTTCTCTACTGAATGCTTGGCTCTCACATTGAGCTCTTGACTCATCTGATCCCCAAAATAGCCAGGAAGGTAATCGTATAGAGGTTTGTAATTGCCTGCAATGGAACGTCCTACGGTTGTGGCATGTGTCGTAAAGATAGTAGCTATATCTGGTACAGCCTTTTGGAGGTAAAGTGCGCCCATACCCGTCATCCACTCATGTGCCTGATACACTACTTGCTTACCCTTCAGCTCATAGTAGTTGTAATAAGATTCGGCCACTAAACCTGCTCCATAGGCAAACAAAGAAGACTCATCGTAATCACCGTACGCCTGATCCGACTCCACACCAAAGTTCTCCCACATCCAAGCATAGAGCTCATTTTTGCTTGCTGCTAAGGAGGAGTAATCGACTAAGACTGTCAGAGGCTTGCCCGGAATATTCCAACGTCCCACACGCACATCCAATCCCTTACTAGATGCTAGAGCGGCAATCCAATCTTTGTGAAATTGGTTCTCTTCTGTAAACAGGGGGTTTTCTTCTGCTTGACTGAGATCAGGACCTATAAATATCAGCCGATCTTGAAGTTCTTTTTGAAGAGTTTTGGCACGAGTAGATAGTACAGTGTAGATTCCTCCAACCATATTACATACTTCCCAACTTACTTCAAATAACACATCAGGTTTTAATTTATCTTTTTTCATAATTGGAGGGTTTTAAAAGATTAGCTATTACAAAAATAACATTTTATCTCGTTAAGTAACAGTGGACTAAGCTATAATCCATGATTAGAAGAAGTTAAAGACCTAAGCATACGCTATGCATTGCAAACAAATGACGATAAACTACTTATCAATAAAAAATAGAGGAAGATGCAAGCACCTTCCTCTATTCTAAACTGCATAACTAAATCTAACTCATTAGATAAAGTATCAATATCCTTTATTATTATCCCACTGAGTTAGGTCCATTTGATCCTGAGGGATAGCATAGTAGTAGTGTCCTTGTTTTTGGTAAAGTGAACCTTCCCACACCTCACTACGCTTTTCTGCCACTTTTTCACGTCTTACCAGATCAAACCAGCGACGACCTTCAGCAAGAAACTCCCAACCTCTTTCAGCTAATACAGCTTCGTCAAACTCAGCACTATCTTTCGTTGTAGTCTTGGGCGAATTAGCTCTCTCTTGCACCTCATTTAGGCAAGCCAAAGCAAAATCACTCACTTGATGAGTAGCTAAGTTGGAAGCCTCAGCATATATAAGTAGAACATCGGCATATCTATAGATAGAAGTAACTCCATTAGAGAGTTGACTCTTTCCTGGCTTGCCATTGTTGTAGTCGTAATACTTTGCAATGGCAGGTAGGCGGTCTTTTGACTCCTCAAAGCCAATGCGTCTAACCTCTGTTTCACCTTCTTTACCACCCACAACAGCTACTTTGGACTCCCACTCAGTCATGTAGTTCCATGCTTTTCTGTCGTCATCGGGATAAGCCTTATAAAAGTCCAAATTACCATAGTAATCGGCCCAACCTGCGTTGGGGTGAAAGTCTATAGGGTAAAATGACTTACCGTATTGACTCGCTATCTTATTGGCTACTGAGTGATGAAGTGCAAAAATAAACTCAGAAGAAGAAGCTTTATTCTCTTCCTTCCAAAGGTCTGCATAAGAAGCTTGCAAGCTATACTTATTGGCATCAATTACCTCTTTGGCCATTTCTGCTGCTTTAGCATAATAACCTTCTTTCTTCAGTGGCCATCCAGCCATAGTCAGATAAACATCAGCCAAACAAGTCTTTGCTGCGTAGGTCGAAGGAGAAGAGCTGTTGTGTGTACGGCTCACTTCAGGCAACCATTCTATCGCCTGCTTTAGGCTAGGTACAATCACCTCTTCGTATATCTTCTCTACTGAAACTCTCGGCATCTCAGCAGCATTTTCTCTTGGATCCACTAATAGTGGTGCATCACCAAAAATACGAACGGTATAGAAATAAGCCAAAGCGCGCATAAAATGAGCTTCACCCAAAGCTTCTTTCAAGTTTTTTGCTTTTTTCTCATCCTCGGGTATCTCAGAGTAACAAATCAAACGATTGGTCTCATTGATAACATTCATAAAGTTCTCCCACAGCATTTCAAAATCTTTGGCATTGGCCATCAATGCGGGCGACAAGCGCTGCATATTGTTGAGAAGATTGGCTGGTTTACTCGGAGAAACCGTAATATCATCGGCCTGCGTATTCAAACGCATAATACGGCAGTTGAAGCCATAGTTGCCGTGCCAAAGCGTATAATACAAGCCAGGTATAGACTTTTGAGTCGCCCCTTCAATTTTGTAGTAATCCTCCTCGCTTATAAACGATTGAGGCTCCTGTGTAAGATCCACACAAGATGTAGCCGAGAATAAGACTCCAGCCAACAGTAATATATTTAATAATTTCGTTTTCATAATAGTTGATTAAGATTAGAATGAAAAGTTTAAACCAAACACAAAATCACGGCTATTAGGGTAAGAACCCCAATCGATACCTTGTGTTAGAGGAGCACCTAAAGTAGCTTCTGGATCTAAGCCCTTATAGCTTGTTATTGTGAATGGATTCATCACAGAAGCATAGAGTCTTAAGTTTTGAATTTGCAGCTTGTTGCAAAGAGCTCGAGGCAAAGTATAGCCTAGTGTAATACTCTTCACACGTACAAAATCTCCTTTTTCTACAAAACGATTGCTAAGGAATCCTTTGGTAGAGTTCTTTTCATCTGCAAAGCTAGGAATATTGGTATTGGTATTTTCTGGTGTCCAACGGTTCTTTAGCTCCTTCATAGGAGTAACCACATCTCTACCATGAGAAGGCAAAAGATTATAGCCGATTTGGCGAGTAGCGTTGTAAATATCAAAACCATGGAAACCTACAATCATCAAGGACAAATCAAAATCCTTATAATTGAATGTATTGCTCCACCCCCAGTTAAATACTGGTTGACCACTACCAATGATACCTTGATCATCTTGATCGTACTTACCATTGCGGTTTTTATCTTCGTAACGAGGATTACCTGGCACAACTCCATACACTTCGCCATTAGTCTTACCTGTGGGCTGCCCATCAGCACCAATGAAAGGAGCTGCTACATCTTCTTTTTGCCACACACCGAGGTAGTTATAACCCCAGAAGGTAGAAATTTTTTCACCTTCTATCATGCGTACTATATCACTTTCATAATTACCAGCTACCTTTTGATAGCCTTCACGAGTAGGGATACGCGTAAATTTACCCTGGTTGTAATTTAGGGTTAAATCGGAGTGCCAATTAAAGTCTTTTCCGGTTACGGGATCAGCACTAATAGTCACCTCAATACCCTTATTTTCAATCTCGCCAGCATTGAACATACGCTTAGTATAACCTACATGCACAGGCTGTTGCAACTCCAGAAGTAGTTTTTTACTTGCACGCTTGTATAAATCAATATTAACCGCAAGACGACCATTAAAGAAGCCCATATCCAAACCAGCATTAAGCTGCTCATTACGCTCCCAGCCTAGGTTATCCCCTGCTGGACGTACAGAAACATAACTGGTTCCACCTGTTGCTGTAGGTACAGGTCCCATTTGAGAGTACATCTGGTAAGGAGCAATTGCTTGGTTACCCACAACACCATAACCCAAACGAAGTTTAAACTGACTCATGGCTTCTACATTGTCCATAAAGTTTTCTTGTAGGATATCCCAAGCTACAGACATAGATGGGAAGTAATCCCATTTTTTGGCTAAGCGAGAAGTACCATCACCACGTATCGAAGCAGTCAACATATAACGATTCATTAAGGCATAATTGGCTCTTAGCATCCAAGATTGTAGGGTGCTAATAATCTTTTCAGACTCTACCTCAGACTTATTACTATCTGCCCAGCCTAAAGCATTATCACCTAAATCCTCAAAGTGAAGACCACGTGCAGTACTTTTGTGCCAGTATATTTTAGAGCTGTACTGCTCGTGCACAGCAGTCAGGTTGATACGGTGGTTCTTATTAAACTCTTTGATGTAATTCAAAGTGTTTGTATTTAAGAATACGGTTCCCTTATTACTGTAGGCATACGCTTTGGTAAGAGAGTTGGCAAAAGCCTCGTAACTCTTACTATTATAGCTTTCTGTATTGTGTTCATTGGTCAAGCTTAAACCCACCTGAGTTCTAAATGTCAAACCATCTAAAATCTTAAAGTTCAAGTAACCCTGAATTTGATTGTGCTGGTAAGTAAACTTATTATCTGCTTCCTCAACCAGAGCAATCGGATTAATAACGGGAGAGCCCGAAAGAGGATAGGTATTAATGTAGTCTCCGTTTTCGTCGTATGGTCCACGGGTTACAGGATAAAACATCGCACCAATTAAGGCTCCATTGTACTTGGCTAAGCGTGGACCTTTATGATCGGTATAACGTCCAAATATATTAACACCAGCATCTAGCCAAGTCTTCACTTTCGCATCAGCTTTGAGTCGGTAGTTGTAAAGTTCCTTTGAGTTGTGCTTGATCACACCCTCAGACTTATTGTAACGTGTAGACGCTAGAACCGATAGCTTATCAGTACCTCCTGACAAGGAGAGTTCGTAGTTTTGAGTATAGGCAGGATCCTTGGTTATGGCATCAAAATAGTTGAATCCAGGATTGGTGCCATCCTTGAACTCTTGCAGCTCTGCTTCACTGTAGTAAACAACAGGAGCTTCCCCTTTTGAAGTAAAATACTCTTGTCCATAATCATTGGCCAATTGTGCAAACTCATAAGGCTTGAGCATACTGGGTTTCTTAGCTATCGTCTTTACACTCATAAATGAGTTAAAATTGACCGTCATCTTCTCTTGAGGCGACTTTGTAGTTACTAAGATTACACCGTTCGCACCACGAGAACCGTAAACAGCAGTGGCAGAAGCATCCTTTAGCACCTCTATAGATTCAATATCAGAAGGATTTAATGCTTGGAGCTGACCACCAATAAAACCATCAATCACTAAAAGAGGTCCCGCATCACCCGAGATAGACCCCATACCACGAATACGCATGGTGTTGTTTTTACTAGGATCACCAGAGCCAGAAACCACAGTCAGTCCAGGCAAGCGTCCTTGCATGGCATCTGAGATATTGCCAGATGGAATACTCTTGATCGCATCTCCAGGCTTAATAGAAGACACAGCACCAGTCAAATCACTTTTGCGCTGTACACCATAACCCACAACAACTACGTCATCGAGCATTTGTACATCTTCTTTGAGGGTAATTTTGAAAGTAGTCTTATTATTTACCTTCACCTCTTGGGCCAGATAACCTATATAAGATACTTGAAGCGTACCATTGCTAGGTACATTATCGAGGGTAAAGCTACCCGATACATCTGTAACAGTACCATTGGTAGTACCTTTAACAACAACCGAGGCTCCAATCACCTCGTATCCCATGTCGTCAATCACTTGACCTGTTACAGTTTGTTTGGACTGAGCAAAAGACCCCGTCACA
Source organism: Bacteroides sp. (assembly GCA_030152865.1). Taxonomy (GTDB): domain Bacteria; phylum Bacteroidota; class Bacteroidia; order Bacteroidales; family Bacteroidaceae; genus Bacteroides_E. The sequence goes on along the minus strand of JASLIW010000059.1, from coordinate 16,365 downwards.
AAGAAGATACTAAATAGCAATAATAGCATGTATCTCCCATAATTGGAAAAATGTGTTTGTCTCATAAATAGTCTCTTTTTGTCTATAGCGACAAGTTAACAAGTTTGAAAATTTACTATTTTGTTTGACTTTACTCAAGTGCTTTAAGGTTTCGTTCACACACTCAAGTAATCAAACCGAGACAAATTTAAGTCTAAAGCACACACACTACCTACAACGAAAGTACAGATTACTTACAATATCATACAATAATAGACAAAATAGACCTTACAGGGGCCTCGTAGGTATAAAAACAGCGTAATAAAACCTTGATTATTTTGTTGTTTATTTATTTTAATAAGCCTAAAATAAACCTCATTTTGAATACAAAAATTAATTATACCCTGCTGCATTCACCCACATTTTCGTCCTAACACTGCAGATAAAAAAAAGGTAAGACGCAATATAAAGCGACCTACCTCTTCCTTCTGTTATTTTACTTTAATACTATCCTTTGACTAAATCTAAAAGGTCCCTGATAGAAGAGCCTTATCACCCTGACAGAAGCTCCACTTGTCAGGGGCAGATGGAGCTTACTTCCCTGACCTTTCTACTAGATATAAAGGATATAAGCCAAAGAGGCCAAACTAATGATAATCCACAAACTCACTCCCTGAATCATCGGGCGCAAGCCAACACTTCTTAACACATGCCGAGAAAGCGAAGCTCCAATAAAGAAAAGTGTAATGGTAAGCGCCTTACGAGCAAGTACATTTAAAAAAGCACCTATCTGTGGGTAGTCAGCTAAAAAGTAGGTATTAATCAGCATAGCCAGTACAAACAGAATGATGAACATGGGTACTTTTGCTTTTTTACCCTCACTCTTAAAGATGAAACTGGTCATGATAGCTACTGGCACTATCCACAAAGCGCGAGTCAACTTAATCGTTGTTGCAATTTTTAGTGCCTCCTCGCCATAGGCCTCTCCTGCTCCTACCACTGAACTCGTATCGTGAATAGCAATGGCAGCCCAAGTACCAAACTGATGTTGATCTAAATCCAGCCAATGTCCAATAGCAGGAAAGATAAATAGAGCTACTGCATTTAAAATAAATACGGTTCCTAACGCTACAGACATCTGCTCATCCTTGGCTTGAAGCACTCCACCTACGGCAGCAATAGCACTTCCACCACAAATTGCTGTACCCGAGCTAATCAGGTAAGAGGTGTTGCGGTTCATTTTGAGCAAACGATAACCAATAAACCAACCGATGATTAGGGTACCTGCTACAGACACAATGGTAAACATCATCCCCTCTTTGCCCGAAGCAATAGACTCGTGTAGATTCATCCCAAAACCCAAACCGATGATGGAGTAATGCAATAACTTTTTAGATACCTTAGCATTGAACTTGGGGTAAGGCTGACCAAATAGAAGGGCATAAATCAAACCAATGAACAGGGCTACTGGAGGTGTTAGCCAAGCAGAAATGTGGGACATACCTGGGATAAACCCTATGAATATACAAATCAAGAGCGTGCCTAAGATCAATTGATAGAGGCGAGCAGCTCGTTTACTTACTTTTTTTTCTTCTGTCATCTTTTATTATTTTGGGACAAAGATACAGCAAGTTCACACGCGAGTCCAATACATTTTTTTTATAAACTATAACTTTAGTTTATACTGAGAAGCAAACCGCATAAATAAGGCCGGCAGACCAACTAACTCTCCCTGCAAAGAGACAAAATGAAAAGTGCGATGCATACGCAAGCCATCAAATTTGATTTCACGTAATCGCCCTGCATCTAGATCAGCTTGTGCAGCACGTATCGATACAATACCCAAGGCACGTGAATGCTGAATGAAAAGTTTGATACTTTCGGTACTCCCTAAATAAAGTGGAATCTGAAGATCTTTGAGCTTAATCTCCTTTTCGGCTAGAGCCTGCTCAATGACATCTAGTGTGCCCGAACCTTGCTCACGTAAAATCAAGGGGTACTGAGCAAGATCTTTCAGCTGGATGCTAGCGGGTATTACATTCTGCGTCTCTTTTTGGGCAATACCGATTAACTCATCTTTAATAAAAGGAGTGTACTTTAGATTTCTTCGGCGGTAGATTCCTTCTATCAGCCCTAAATCGATACGATGGGCCTCCAGCTCCTCCTCTATTTCACGTGAGTTGCCAGAGAGAAGAGACAACTTGATCTGAGGATATAGCTCTGTAAAACGTGCCAGAATGGGAGGTAGTACATATTGGGCAATCGTTGTACTAGCCCCTAGCCTCAACTCCCCCACCATCTCACCCGATAAGCTATGCATGGCATACTCTAGGTGTTGATACTGCTCACGGATAGCCTCAGCATGTTTTACCAGCAGTGCACCCGACTGTGTCAAAGAGATACTATTTCCTTTCCGCTCAAAAAGGCGGGTTTGAAACTCACTCTCTAGCTCCTGTATATGTTTGGAGATAGCGGGCTGGCTGATAAACAACTCTTTTGATGCTTGTGTAAAGCTGAGGTGCTTGGCTACCGATAAGAATACCTTGAGACGGAAATCAGTCATGGCTCTAGTTTATTTCGCTAGATTCTATACCAAAGGCTTTCATGAGTGGAAACACGAGCATGTCCCATTTAAAGTGAAGCTGAGCTTGAGGCTCACGCATCCGAAATTGTACAATAGATTTATCTAGATCTTTCTGATTCAGCTTATCAAGGACCTCATCACCATACTCCTCATCAAAGGAGAGGACAATCAAATGCTTCACATCCTTTGATTCTAATGCAATAGTTAGAATATCTAAGAAAAGCTCTTCTCGCGACACTACACCCTCTGTAAATGCAGACGCAAATAAAAACTCGCCCAAGGAACTATCAAAGGCTACACCATCTAGCTCTTTTTTTAGCACACTGGGCTTAGCATGTTGCAATACTTCATTCTGCTCATCGGAGACCAAGATCACCTGGATTTTCTTCTCTCCCTCACTTATACCTGCGTCTAAAGCTAAGCAAGCCAGTAAGTCGGCTAGAGACACATCAGGAAGCGTACGTTTGGTCTGATCTTCTAAAAATCCTTTTAGATTTACCAGCATGAAATTTAAAAATGCTGTATCTATCAGCACTACATGCTCCTCCAATTCAATGCGCTGATCTAGTTTTATTCCTTTATCCATATCTTGACTATTACTTATTTATTCGTTTCAGGCGATAAAGATACAACAAAGCTCTGAACGAACCATTGAACTACTTAGATTATATAAAAGCCCAACACTTATATAATTTTAGTCAGATTTGCAAATAAAATACAGACTTTTTGTCATAAACCTGAGTTACAAACTGAAACAAAGTCAGAAATTCGCTCCAATTAGGATTTGGCAATCTCTTTGCATCCATACTAGTGTACACAAGAATAGAAAAAAAGAAAGGAATACAATATGAATCTAAACAATTTTACAATTAAATCGCAGGAGGCCATACAGGAAGCCGTACAGCTCGTACAGCGGAACAATCAACAGATTATTGAGCCTCTACACCTCTTACAAGGGGTGATGACTGTAGGTGAAGATGTAGTCAACTTCATCTTCCAGAAACTAGGTATGAACAAAAACTACCTAGAAACACAACTGGAGCAGCAAATCAAATCTTTGCCTCGTGTGTCTGGAGGAAACCCCAGCTTGAGCAATGACGCCAATCAGGTACTGATTAAGGCTGTTGACATAGCCAAGGAGATGGGCGATGAGTTTGCTGCTATTGAACAGCTCTTACTCGCTGTGCTTGCTGTTAAGAGTAGTGCTGCCACCTTATTAAAAGATGCAGGAGCCTCAGAAGCAAAGATCAAAGCTGCTATTCAGGATTTGCGACAAGGAACAAAAGTTACCTCACAATCGGGTGACGACAATTACCTTGCACTAGACAAATATGCCATCAACTTGATTGATGCCGCTCGTGATGGTAAGCTTGATCCCGTAATTGGGCGTGATGAAGAGATTCGACGGGTACTTCAGATTCTAAGTAGACGTACCAAAAACAACCCGATATTAATAGGAGAACCAGGTACGGGTAAGACAGCTATAGTCGAAGGCTTAGCCAATCGTGTTTTGCGAGGAGATGTGCCGGATAACCTAAAGGACAAGCAACTCTACTCGCTAGATATGGGTGCCTTGATTGCAGGAGCCAAATACAAAGGTGAATTTGAAGAGCGTTTGAAGTCTGTAGTCAACGAGGTGAAGAAAGCCGAAGGGAATATCATCTTATTCATTGATGAGATACATACACTCGTAGGTGCTGGAAAAAGTGAGGGTGCCATGGATGCAGCCAACATTCTTAAACCTGCACTAGCTAGAGGTGAGCTTAGAAGCATCGGAGCTACTACCCTAGATGAGTACCAAAAGTACTTTGAAAAAGATAAGGCTCTGGAACGTCGTTTCCAGATTGTAACGGTAGATGAGCCCGATACAGAGAGCTCTATATCTATCTTACGTGGGCTAAAAGAGCGTTATGAAAATCACCACCACGTACGCATCAAAGACGATGCTATTATTGCTGCTGTGGAGTTAAGTAGCCGTTACATCACCGATCGTTTCTTACCCGATAAGGCGATTGACCTTATGGATGAGGCGGCAGCAAAGCTTCGCTTAGAGATCAACTCCCTACCTGAAGAACTAGACGAGATTTCACGGAAGGTCATGCAGTTGGAGATTGAGAAAGCAGCCATCAAGCGTGAAAACGACACTAAAAAAGTAGAGCAGCTCGCTAAAGAGATTGCAGAACTCAAGGAGCAAGAAAGCTCATACAAGGCCAAATGGGAGCAAGAACGGGGTTTGGTAAATCTCATACAGAAAAACAAATCGGAGATTGAGCAGCTAAAATACGAAGCAGATAAGGCAGAGCGCGAAGGCGACTATGGTAAGGTAGCAGAAATACGCTACGGCAAGATCCAAGCTCTGGAGAAGGAGATAAGTGAGGTACAAACCAAGCTGCGTGAAACACAGAAAGGTCAAGCCTTAATCCGTGAGGAAGTGGAAGCCGAAGACATTGCCGATATCGTATCACGCTGGACTGGCATCCCTGTCAACAAAATGCTTCAAAGCGAAAAGGACAAGCTCTTACACCTAGAAGAAGAACTTCACAAGCGTGTAGTGGGCCAAGATGAAGCCATAAGTGCTGTAGCAGATGCTGTACGTAGAAGTAGAGCTGGCTTGCAAGACCCTCGCAGACCTATTGGATCTTTTATTTTCTTAGGTACAACAGGTGTCGGTAAAACAGAGCTAGCTAAAGCACTGGCTGAGTTCTTATTTGATGATGAATCGATGATGACTCGTATTGATATGAGCGAGTACCAAGAAAAGCATAGTGTTTCGCGCTTAGTTGGAGCACCTCCTGGATACGTGGGCTATGACGAAGGAGGCCAGCTTACGGAAGCTATCCGCCGCAAACCTTACTCGGTCGTACTCTTTGACGAGATAGAAAAAGCACATCCCGATGTCTTCAACATCCTTTTACAAGTCTTGGATGATGGACGACTTACCGACAACAAAGGTCGTTTGGTCAACTTCAAAAACACCATCATTATAATGACCTCCAATATGGGTAGTGGATTTATCCAAGAGCAAATGGCTAAAATAAATGAAACTACAGATAAGGAGGCACTCGTAGAAGAGACCAAAGAGGGTGTAATGGAAATGCTTAAGAAGAGTATTCGTCCAGAGTTCTTAAACCGTATTGATGAGACAATCATGTTCTTGCCCTTAAATGAAGGACAAATTAAAGAGATTGTAAAAATTCAAATTGAGCAGGTACAGCAGATGATTGCCCAAAACGGTATGACTCTCCAGCTCACTGAATCTGCCATAGACTTCTTGGCCGACAAGGGCTACAACCCAGAGTTTGGTGCACGCCCTGCCAAACGTGCTATCCAAAGATACCTCTTAAATGACCTATCGAAGAAGCTATTGGCACAAGAAGTAGATCAAAGCAAGCCTATCGTCGTAGATAGAGACGGTGAACATTTGGGTTTTAAAAACTAAAACTAAGTTTTAGACTTGTATAAAAAAGACTGATTAGTAAGTTAATCAGTCTTTTTTTATGCTTTTTTCTCAGATTTACTTGTTAACTCAAAAAAATAAAGTACTTTTGACTTATCGTTATTCGATAATTAATTTATCACTAACAATAATTATTTAGCGATATACAATGAATCGTAAATTTAAACTCAGTGGATTATTAATCTTTCTAGCCCTTAGCCTTTCGCTCATGACTGGCTTAGTACTTAACCTAAATGACTTTATTCAAGGCTTTAAGGGGGGCATAGAAACACCACAAGACCAAGGTATTCAAATCTCTTTACTTCTGAGCCCAAAGCATCAGTATACGAATAATGTATTTGGAGCTGAGCTACTCAATCAGAAAGACAGCCTGAGCTACAGCCTAAAACCTGCTATAATAGAGGCAAACACCTTTATTCATGAAGCTACTCAATCTGGAGCTAGCATAAAACTTATAGGTAAATATGCCCTCATTCAAATTATTAGTGGACTGGTTGCGGTATGTCTTTACCTCCTGGCTATCATTTACTTCTTTCAGTTTATCTTAGCTGTACATAAAGGGAGACTCTTTGAGCGAAGAAACCTCAAATTACTAAACCGTTTGGGCGTTTGCCTGATTGCCACTTTCTTTTTAGAACTCATTTTTTACTATATCGATCACAGCCTTGCCAATCAATTGTTCTCATTTGAGGACTATAGCATTAGTTTTCGTGCAAATATCAGTTTTATACAGCTCATCTCTGGCCTATCTGCCCTCTTAGTTAGTCAAATCCTAGCTATTGGTAAAGAAATGAAGGACGAGCAAGAATTAACCATTTAAAAAAAGCGTATAATGGCAATAGTTGTTAACTTAGATGTTGTAATGGCAAAACGGAAAATATCGTCCAATGAATTGGCAGAGATCATTGACATTACTCCAGCAAACTTATCTGTACTCAAAACAGGTAAAGCTAAGGCTATCCGATTTAGTACGCTGGAGGCGATTTGTAAGGCCTTAGACTGCCAGCCTGGCGATATTCTTGCCTATGAGCCAGAATAATAAGATCAAAAATGTGAAAATTTCATGATGAGTAAAGAGAAAAAATATGATTTAATAACTATCTTAGGACCCACAGCCTCAGGAAAAACCACCCTAGCTGTAGCCCTTGCTAATCAGCTAGATGCAGAGATCATCAGTGCCGATTCACGTCAAATATACAGAGGAATGGACCTGGGGACTGGCAAGGATTTGGACGAGTACCACATAAATGGAAAGCAGATACCCTACCACCTCATAGATATTGCAGACGCGGGATACAAGTATAATGTGTTTGAGTATCAAAGGGATTTTCTGAAGGCCTATGAAGAGATTAAACATAGAAACAAAAATATAATTATGTGTGGAGGGACTGGACTTTACCTAGAGTCTGTGCTCAAAGGGTATAAACTCCTACCCGTGCCCGAGAATAAAGAACTCCGAGCAAAGCTAAGTACCCACTCTTTAGAGGAGTTGACCACTCTTTTAAAGCAATATAAAGACCTGCACAACACCACGGATATAGACACTTGTAAAAGAGCTATACGAGCCATTGAAATTGAAGAGTACTACCTAAGCCAACCCAAAGAGGAACGCAGTTTCCCAAAACTCAATAGCTTAATCATAGGTGTAAATATCGATCGTGAGCTCCGAAGAGCCAAAATAACAAAACGGCTAAAGCAACGCCTAGAAGAAGGCATGCTAGACGAAGTGCGCGGTCTGATAGAACAAGGCGTAAAACCAGAAGACTTGATGTACTATGGGCTTGAATATAAATTCTTAACACAACACCTATTGGGAGAGCTGAGCTACTCTGAGATGTTTAAAAAACTAGAAATAGCCATTCATCAGTTTGCCAAACGTCAAATGACTTGGTTTAGAGGGATGGAACGTAAGGGTTTTAACATTCACTGGATTGATGCCACACTTCCAACCGAAGAAAAATTAAAAGAGATACACTCCTTATTATAATATCCGTTCAATTTTATCGTTATGTACAAGATACCCAAATTAAAACATACGCAGTCTAATAATTTTTTCCTGATGGCCGGTCCATGTGCCATAGAGGGTGAAGAGATGGCGATGCAAATCGCAGAGACGATCGTAAAAATCACAGATAAACTACAAATACCCTATATCTTTAAAGGATCTTACCGCAAAGCCAATCGCTCACGTATTGATTCCTTTACGGGTATTGGTGATGAAAAGGCATTAAAAATCTTAAAGAAAATTGGTGACACCTTTGATGTCCCTACTGTGACAGATATACACACAGCTCAGGAGGCTCAACTAGCAGCTCCCTATGTAGATGTGTTGCAAATACCCGCTTTCTTATGCAGACAAACCGACTTATTGGTTGCTGCTGCTCGTACAGGCAAGGTGGTTAATATTAAGAAAGGCCAGTTTCTTTCGGCAGGTGCCATGCAGTTTGCGGCTCAAAAAGTAATTGACGCTGGCAACCCACAAGTGATGCTTACCGAACGAGGTACTACCTTTGGTTATACAGATTTAATTATCGATTACCGAGGTATTCCAGAAATGCAGTCCTTTCAGGTACCTGTTGTGCTTGATGCTACCCACTCACTCCAACAACCTAACCAAGGGAGTGGAGTAACTGGAGGCATGCCCCAATTGATAGAAACCGTAGCTAGAGCTGGTGTGGCCGTAGGTGTTGATGGTCTGTTTATAGAAACACATCCTAAGCCCCAAGAAGCCAAAAGTGACGGAGCCAATATGCTACCCTTAGATCAGCTGGAAGGCTTATTAACAAAGCTTGTAGCCATAAGAAAAGCAATTCAACAAATTTAATTACACCTTTAAATAGATCATTTATGAGACAAATTTATTCCTGGTTTAAGATTAGTCTATTAGCGACTATCTTTACCTTAAGCTCACTAGGAGTATCTGCACAAACTATGGAGATACCCTTAGACCCGAATGTAAGAATGGGTAAGTTGGAGAATGGACTTACTTACTACATTCGGAAGAATGCAAAACCTGCTGAACGTGCAGACTTTTACATTGCTCAAAAAGTAGGTTCGATTCAAGAAGAGCCAGCTCAAAGAGGATTAGCTCACTTCTTAGAGCATATGTGTTTTAATGGAACCACACATTTTCCTGGCAATAGCCTGATCAAGTATCTCGAGAATATAGGTGTTAAATTTGGAGAGAATCTAAATGCATATACCTCTATTGAAGAGACCGTGTACAATATCTCTAATGTTCCTGTACTTAGAGAAGGTGCTATTGACTCTTGTTTATATATTCTTCATGACTGGTCGAACGACCTTCTTCTGGAGCCTGAGGAGATAGACAAAGAAAGAGGCGTAATCACAGAAGAGTGGAGAACAACGACCAACGCCAATCAACGTTATGCTGATGGACTCCTAAAGAAGTTTATGAAAGGCACTAAATATGAAGATTGCCTACCTATTGGAAGCATGGAGGTAGTGAATGGTTTTGAATACCAAACACTACGTGATTATTACGAAAAGTGGTACCGCCCAGACCTCCAGGGTATTGTAATCGTTGGTGATATAGATGTAGATGAGATAGAAAATAAAATTAAGACTATTTTCTCTGACATACCTGCACAACCAGATGCAGCGGAACGCGTGTACTACACCATTGGTGACAATGTAGAGCCCTTAGTGCATATCTATCAAGATAAAGAACAACCTAATATCATGTTCAATATCTTTAACAAACACGCAGCTGTGCCTAGAGAGGCAAAAGGGGACGTCAGCTATATGGTTCAAGACTATGCCGTTAGCATGATCACCTCTATGTTTAACAGCCGAGTTCAAGAGCTACTCGAGCAGTCTAATCCTCCATTTATTTATGCAGGTGTGTATGATGGTCCGTTCCTAGTAACATCGGCTAAGGGTGCTTTTACAGGAGTAGCTGTTTGTAAGGAAGACGATGTCAAAGGAAGTATTCAAGCACTTCTAGACGAGGTAGCTCGTATGCGTCAGCATGGGTTTACTCCTTCTGAATATGCCAGAGCTAGAGCTTCATACCTGAGTGGTCTAGAATCGGCCTACAATGAAAGAGATAAAAACAAGAACGTAAGCTTCGTCAATGAATACGTGCGTCACTTCTTAGATAATGAACCAGCTCCTGGTATTGAGTTTGAATACTCGATCATGAGCCAAATAGCCAATAGTATTCCTGTAGAAGCTATCAATCAGTTAATCCCTGAGCTACTACCTGAAAACAACAAGGCGATGACGATTTTTGCACCTGAGAAGGAAGGCATTGTGCTTCCAACAGAGGCTGAGCTAGTAGAAATGCTAAATGCAACACTCACAAAAGAGTTCGAACCTTATGAAGATGAGGTGTCGGATGAACCCCTACTCTCTGAAGAGCTAGAAGGTGGTAAAATTGTGAAAGAAGAAAAAAATACAAAGTTTGATACCACTACCCTTACTTTATCTAATGGCGTAAAAGTAGTAATCAAGCCTACTGACTTTAAAGCAGATCAAATTCTAATGAGCGCAAGTAGCTGGGGAGGTACCTCACAGTTTGACAATGCTGAGTTTGTTAATTTTAGCAACATCGAACTAGCTACAGTAGGTGGTATAGGTAATTTCTCTAACGTTGACTTAGGAAAGGTTTTAGCAGGTAAGATTGCAACGGTAAAAACATCGGTAAACTACTTATCTGAAAACGTTTCGGGCTACTGTGCACCAAAAGATTTTGAAACACTCTTACAGCTTACTTACCTGAACTTTACTTCTCCACGTAAAGATGTGGATGCTTTCCAATCTAACATCAACAGAAGCAAAGCTTTATTGAAGAATGCAGAGATGGATCCAAATACCGCGCTAAGAGATTCTGTATCTGTTGCACTATACAATAACCACCCAAGAGCCAGAAGCCTGCATGCTGATGATCTGGACCAAGTAAACTACGACAGAGTAATTGAAATGTACAAAGAACGCTTTGCAGATGCTAGCGACTTTACATTTATTCTAGTAGGTAATATTGATGTAGAAGCGTCAAAACCTCTTATTGAAAAATACTTAGGTTCACTACCTGCACTTTATCGCAACGAAAGCTTCATTGACCGTAAGATGTACAACCGTAAGGGTTTATATCACAATGAGTTTATCAGACAGCAAGACAACCCTAAAGCAACTACCTTAGTAGCCTTCAATGGCGATGTAGAATATACACGTAAGAATGATATTCTAATGAGTATGCTCAACCAAATTATGACTCTAGTCTATACTGAAAAGGTAAGAGAAGACGAAGGGGGTACTTATGGTGTAGGTGTATGGGGTAGCTTAAGCAGATTACCGATAGAAACGGGTTCTTTTATTATCCAGTTTGATACAGATCCTAACAAACACAGCAAACTGATGGAGATCATCTATAAAGAGCTAGAAACAGTTTGTTCAGACGGGCCATCGGCTGTGAATTTAAATAAGGTAAAAGAAAACATGCTCAAAAAGCAAAAAGAGATGCTCAATGAGAATGGTTTCTGGAACTCTGCTATTAATATGTACCTCAACTCAGGTATTGATTATGTGACAGGCTATGATGAGTTAGTAAGCGCTATCACTGGCGATGAGATCAGAGATTTTGCTAAACAATTCTTTAGCCAAGAGAATAAGGCTGAGGTTGTTATGATTAGCCCTGAAAAGTAAGTACTTAAGATATTTAATAAAAAAGACCGCGGTTGCGGTCTTTTTTTGCTTTGTAAACTATTCTACTCGACTTAGCGCATCACTTATTTTACAGAAGTGTAGCTAATTTTGACAATTATTAAAATAATAGAATTATATTCGCACATATTTAATCTTTACAAGCCCATGATTAGAACAAATTTACAAGTTTTTAAAGCGCTCTACCAAGTGGACCGCTTGGCCAATTCCAGACAAGTAGGTAAAGACGTTAAATTGCTTACTAAGATTATACGATATATTTTTGCAGCCTTCACTTTTATTCTCATGCTTTTTCTAGCTGTGGTACTGGTGAAGTCATCAAGTGATGCAGATTTCGATCTTAACTTAATCGGAAGTGTCGGCTTGATAGGGCTTGGAGGTTTCTTTATCTACGATCTGATCTTGCGTTTATCCATGCCCATAAACCTATACGATGAGTTGCTGCCTTACTTTATTCTACCTCTCCCCAAAAGGGCAGTAATCTTCTACAAAACCATAAAGTCGCTACCTGACATATTTATTCTTTTGTGGTTTACTTTACTGATTTCGCTCTACGGAGCCCTTAACTACATCCAATCAGGCGGTGTAGGAATAGTTTATAGCTGTGTACTTTTACTCCTTATCTTATCCATCAATAAGCAGCTTTTTATTTTCTTCAAAACTCGTTTTAGCAAGTATAAGTTGATTAGCTTACTCACCATTACTGCTACGTATCTTCTCTTTTTGGGTCTGGGGTTTGCTCAACTATATGCTTATAAAAATTATGGATTCACACTGGGCGTAGATTTATTTGTCCCCATACACTTGGGCTATTTTCTTATCCTAGGTACGGTTCTTTTAGCGCTCTTTAGTTTTTTATTTTATATCAACCTCATTCACTTCTCTAAGTTTCGACTAGATGAGATTGGAGAGGAAGATAGTGGAGAGCATTCAAAGACCAAATTGCTGAGCAAGAGTACTTTATTTGAACGCTATGGAAGCTTAGGCAAGCAAGTGCAAAATGACTTATTGTTTATGCTCCGAACCAAAAGACTTAGAAATATACTTATTATTGTACCTCTGGCTCTCCTACTCATAGGGCTTGGTTATATAGGTAAAGAACAGCTTGTTTCTGCCTACCAAGCTAATTACTTTTGGTTCTTTTACCTGACCCTACTTAGTTACCTCAATTATATTCCCTATGAGTCAGCGTATTTTGAGTTCTATGCTACTAAGCAGGGTTCCTTTAGTAATCTCTTAAGGAGTAAGTACATCATCACATCATTGCTTGCTCTCGTACTTCATCTCCTAGCCCTACTCATTGCGATACCTAATGGGATCAGTATTTTATCGATATTTGGTTTGTTTACATTTAGCATAGGGATTATTCCCCTACTCTCTTTACAAATCTATGTGTACAATCAGATTGCTGTGGACGTATCCTCTAAAAAGAAAGCCAATATGAGTTTTAATGGAGTGATATTTGTAGCCTTACTAGCTGCTGCTATTATACCTTCCATAGCTATCGCTGCGGGCTACTATTTTATAGAAAGCGAGCTTTTACTTACAGCTATACTTGCCATTCCTAATCTAATCATAGCCTTTAGTTTGCCGTTTTGGCTTAAAAACATCGAAAAACGCATGGCCAAACGAAAGTATATTAATCTTACTGGCATTAAGAACTCTTTGGGATAAGCAGAACAATCAAATCAACATACAACAAATACATACACTTATGCTAAGCATTGAAAATATAAGCAAATCGTACAACAAACAAGAGGTCTTAAATATACCCAAACTAGAAATAGGTAAAGGGGAGCTCATTGGTATTGTAGGCAATAATGGAGCTGGTAAATCCACGCTTTTCCGTTTAATTCTAGATCTGATCCAAGCAGACAAGGGTGTTATCAAGCTAAAAAATGTAGCTGTTAATGAAACAGAAGATTGGAAAAACTATACGGGTGCATACTTAGACAATACCTTCTTACTGGGTTACTTGAGCCCAAGTGAATACCTTAATTTTGTGGCAAGCCTTTCTGGGATAAAGAAAGAAGAAGCACAGGAGCGCATTGAGGCTTTCCGCTCGTATCTGGGGAGTGAAAATCTAGACCAAACTAAGTACATCAGAAATCTTTCTTCGGGCAATCAACAAAAAGTAGGTATCGCAGCTGCCCTATTAAATGAACCCGAACTTGTCATATTAGATGAACCCTTTAACTTCCTAGATCCTACTGCTCAAGAGAACACCAAGAAGCTACTGGCACGGATACACAAGAACTCAGATACCACAGTTTTGATATCTAGTCATAACCTAGAGCATGTATTAAATATCTGTACAAGGGTTATTCTTTTGGAAAATGGGCTTATATTTAAGGACATAAAAGGTGATGCAACTATTTATCACCAAGAAATCATGTCTTACTTTTTAGATGAAACTGAAGAAAATGACCTATAAAAACAGCTTTATTGCTTGTATCTGTATTTGCACCCTAAGTATTTTGAGTAGTTGTAAATCTTCTGCTCCCCAGCTTGACTACGCAGCTTTGGCTAAAGCTTCAAGTCAGCTCGGGATTGAAATAGATTATCATGACAATGCGCAGCTCTACATGGAGAGCGCACAATGGCTAGGCACACCCTACCGAAATGGGGGTACTACCAAACGAGGAGTTGACTGCTCTGGCTTTACCCAAAGCATCTACCAGAGCGTGTATCACACCAAGCTAAAGCGAACTACTCAAGCTCAGAAAAAACAAGCTAAGCGTGTGGGCAAAAGAAGCCTCCGTGAAGGAGACTTAGTGTTTTTCAGTAGCAAGAGATCTAGACGTAAGGTTGCTCATGTAGGTGTCTATCTTAAAAACAACTTATTTATCCACGCGAGTTCGAGTAGAGGTGTTATTGTCAGTAATTTAAATTCAACTTATTATAAAAGACATTGGTTACATGGCGGACGTATATAAACTAAAACAACTAGGTTTAAGCCTACTCTTCTTGTGGTGCATTCTTACGCCTAGTCAAGCGCAGCTACTGTGGAAAATAAGTGGTAACAACTGTAAAGAATCTTATGTTTTTGGTACACATCATCTTATCCCCAGCAATCAGGTTCAAAGTGTAAAAGGGCTAGAAGAGGCATTTAATAAAAGTACGCTGATAGTCGGAGAACTTTCTATTGAGGAGCTCCTTGATCCCACTGCTATCACATATATGTCACAGGCCATGGTCGCTCCAAGCGACTCTCTGCTAAGTAGTCTGCTGGCTGAAGAGGACTTACAAATTATACGGGATTTGGATGAAGCTTATCCCAATGAGCAGATGCCTCTGTTGCCAATAATGGATTACTTCACGCCCACTGCAATATCCACCATAATAAGTAATAATCTGACTCAAAGCGTTATGCGCAAATTATTCCCAGATGAAACTTCAGAGGCGGGTATTGACTTGATTTTCCAAGAAAAAGCACGTGTAGACAAGAAACAGATCAGGGGCTTAGAATCTTTGCAGTTTCAAGCAGATTTACTATATAAGTCTGGTTCTATTTTGGAAAGCGCCAAAGAGCTCAGAGAAACACTCAGCTGCTTGCAAAGGCATCTTGATTTTGCTCTAGCAGAAATAGAGCTCTTAACCCAAAACTACCTGGAGCAAGATCTGGCAGGTATGTACGAGCAGGCTATGTCTTCTGATACGCGCTGTAGTGTGATGCAGGTAAAAGAGGAAGACTGGACTAGGCTAGTAGATCGTAGAAATCTAAGTTGGATTCCTCTTATTGAATCTTTTATAGCAGACAAACCTACTTTTATTGCCGTTGGGGCCTTACACCTCCCAGGCAAACAAGGCCTAATAGAGCTCTTACGCCAAAAAGGCTATACTGTTGAACCTGTTTCTCTTTAAAATATTGAGCTCTTAACTTAATATTAGGGACGAACTAGAACTAGACTAAATAAGTGTAGAAAAACAAAAGCTGACACTTACAATACTATTCAAAGGTCTAATTTATTAGCGATTAATTTGATTACTAATATTAAATAGCTTATTTTTGCATCCGATTATTCCTACCCGGGTAAAAAAGTGCGTTTATGAGAAAACCCACCCGAAGGAGCTAACCTGTATTTTAATAAATAACAGATGTACGCAATTGTAGAAATTAATGGTCAGCAATTCAAAGCAGAAGCTGGCAGAAGACTTTACGTTCACCACATCCAAAACGCTGAAGATGGTGCAACAGTAGAATTTGACAATGTTCTTTTAGTAGACAAAGATGGTGAAGTAACTGTTGGTGCTCCAGTCATCGAAGGTGCTAAAGTAGTATGTGAAGTAAAAAATGCTCTTATCAAAGGTGACAAAGTAATTGTCTTCAAAAAGAAAAGAAGAAAAGGTTACCGTAAAAGAAACGGACACCGTCAGCAATTCACAGAGTTAACAATTAAAGAGATAGTAGCTTAATCTAATTATTAACAATTAAAACTTAAGAAGAAATGGCACATAAAAAAGGTGTTGGTAGTTCTAAGAACGGCCGTGAATCAGAGAGTAAAAGATTAGGCGTTAAGATTTTTGGTGGCGAAATTTGCCAAGCTGGTAATATTATTGTTCGTCAAAGAGGTACAGCCTTCCACCCAGGTAAAAACATGGGTATGGGTAAAGACCACACGCTATACGCTCTAGTAGATGGTACTGTAAACTTCAAGGT
>JASLIW010000121.1 GCA_030152865.1 Bacteroides sp. | reverse complement strand
CCATTTACTTTAACCGTAGCTCCTGGTATCGTAAAACTCCCCTCCTGACGAGGCATCAAGATGTAGGTGTAAGTCATATTCTCCACATGGGTAGATTTGCCATTGACTATGGAAGTGTAAGACTGCACCGAACGACTAGGCCCGATTAAGACATCAAAATTATCAAAAGAAGGAGCTCGAAAGTCATTGACCTTACGCGCATTTATGGTATAAGCCAACTCAAACTGACTTCCCATCACTACCGAATTGGGAGCTTTGGCAGTAAACTCCACCTCGGCTGCAAAGGCTTGTGCACTGCAGCAGAGGAAAGCTAGCATCAGAAGCCCTAAGGCTTGAATTCTATTATTTATTCGAGTCATGTATTTATTTTTAATCTTCATCATTTATATCATCCTCATAAGAACCTATACAGCAGCACTTACCAGTCTTTTTCTTTCTTTTTGCCACGAAGCACCTGTTGCTTCTGTACTTTCTCTTGGGTCTTCTTCTCTTCGCGGAGGATAGCTTCCAGCATCTGATCTACAGCTTCCTTGGAGAGCTGCTGTGGATTCTGACCCGAACCCTCTTGATTTTGGTCTTGGTCCTGCTGCTCATCCTGCTTATTGTCCTGGTTCTGTTGGTCTTGATTCTGATCTTGCTGATCCTCGTTTTGATCCTGCTGATCTTGATCCTTGTTTTGGTCTTGATCCTCATTCTCATCTTTGCCCTCCTGGTCTTGATCCTGCTGCTGCTTTTGTTGCAGAGCTAGAGCCAGGTTGTAGCGTGTTTCATCGTCTTTGGGATTGTTGCGCAAAGCACGTTTGTACATCTCTATGGCCTTATCATATTGCTTATCCGCCTGAAAGATAACACCCATATTGTGCAAGGCCTGCGCTTGTTTACCCTTGTCTGTCTCCACATCGGCTGCACGAGCATACTCATGCATCGCCTCTTGAAACTTACTCTGACTCATCAAGGTATTGCCCAAGTTGTAGTAAGATAGCCCCACCTCCTGAGTTGGAGCAGCATCAATCGCTTTGCGGTAGGCCACTTCGGCATCTACAAAAAGGCTATCTCTATAAGCGGTATTCCCTTTTCTGAGCTGATTGCGCACCTCTTTTTGTGCAAAAGCACTCAGGCAGCAAAAAAGGCTTAGAAGTAGAATAAATGGTCTCTTCATCATCGGAGTTTATTTAAATAGTTTACTTAAATTCTTAAATAAGGGGTTACGTTTGTTGATAATCAAAAACTCTACCACCAATAAGAAAAAGATAATCCAAGCAAACACATGGAATTGCTCGTCGTATTCTTTATACACTTTACTCTCTAAATTTGTTTTGGTCAAGGTGCTCAACTGTTTGCTGATGGCCTTCTGAGCCGCATTGGTATTGTCCACACGCACATAGATTCCTTGTCCAGCTTGAGCCAGTTGTTGTGCCATCTCTTCGTTGAGTTTGGTCACCACCACATTGCCCTCTCGGTCTTTGCGGAACTCATTGCTGTTGTACTCACTAATCGGAATAGGTGCACCCTCGGGAGAACCTACCCCCAGCACATTGACCTGTATGCCATTGTCCACTGCACGCTTGACAGCCTCGATACTGCCTGGCTCGTGGTCTTCACCATCGGTGATCAGAATAATGGCTCTACCCACTCCCTCTTGCGAAGTAAAGCTACGATTGGCCAAATCAATGGCAGCACGAATAGCAGTACCTTGATTCTCAATTAAGCCGGGAGAGATACTTGGCAAAAACATCTTGGCCGATACAAAGTCTGTGGTAATAGGTAACTGCGTAAAGGCATCTCCTGCAAATAGAATAAGCCCCACCTTGTCATCACCCAGCTCATCTACGAGCTTAGAAATAAGCAGCTTAGACTTGGCTAAGCGGCTGGGAGCCACATCTTGTGCCAACATGGAGTTGGAAATATCTAAGGCAATCACTACCTCTATTCCTTTCTTATCTACCGTATCGAGCTTTGTACCAAACTGAGGGCGAGCCAATAAGACCGTAAACAGACCAATAGCTGCCAAAAGAATCCAGAACTTGACATGGGGACGAAAAGCCGACACCGTAGGCATCAGCTCCTCGAGCAAATCAGGATCACCAAAGGTACGTATGGCCTTTTTTCTACGGTATTTGCTGTAGTAGAAAAGCCCTGCTAACAAGGGAAGCAGTAGCAGTAAATATAAATAGGCTGGTTCTTCAAATCGAAACATCTTTATCTTCTGTTATAGCATTAAACATTCAAGTATAGCTTAAGGAATTCTACGTAATACGGTGTATCTGAGTAGTATCTCCATCAAAACAAGTAAAAAGGCAGCCAGCGCAAATCGCTTGTACTCCTCTTCTCGTTTACTATACTCCTTCACGTTCAACTTCGTTTTTTCCAACTCATCAATCTCTTTATAAATAGATTCTAAGCTAGTATTGTTGGTTGCTCTAAAGTATTTTCCACCTGTGATGCGTGCAATATCTTTCAGGGTATCTTCATCGATATCTACCTCTACCATCACACGCTGAATGCCTCCCGTAATGGTGGGCATAGGATATGGTGCTTCACCCTGCGTACCGATACCCACCGTATAGACACGGATACCATAGGTACTAGCAATCTCTGCCGAAGTCAAGGGAGAGATATCTCCAGCATTGTTCGAACCATCAGTCAACAAGATAATCACCTTGGATTTGGCCTGACTATCCTTGAGCCGAGCTACTGCATTAGACACCCCCATACCAATAGCGGTACCATCTTCTATGACACCCGTTTTGATGTTGCTAAATAAGTTTAGCAGGGCTGCATGGTCTATGGTCAAAGGGCATTGGGTAAAACTCTCTCCGGCAAACAGAGTAATACCGATATTGTCGTTGGGACGATCGTTGACAAACTTAGCTGCTACGTCCTTGGCAGCCTCCAAGCGGTTGGGTTGTAAATCTTCCGCCAACATACTCCCCGAAACGTCAATGGCCATCATAATATCGATTCCTTCGACCTCCGAGCTCGACCAATTGTCTGTAGATTGAGGACGAGCCAACACGATAATCAGTAAGGAAAGTGCCAGCATACGCAACACAAAGGGCACATGCAGCAAGTAGTTGCGAAAACTCTTGGGTGCACCTTTAAACACCTTTGTATCGGACACCTGCAACGAACCATCTATCTTATAGTGACGCATAACATACCACACAATCAGTGGAATGAGTAGCAGGAATAACAACAAATATTCTATATGGACAAAAACCATTCTCTATTTTATTTTATCAGTTTCACTTAAAAAAGGCTCCTCAATAAATCGGCACCCTCTTTTACTATGTACCAAACACAAGTTAAGGCTGTTGCAAGTGCTAGTAAGACACCTATCCCCAGCAAAACCTTGGTACGAAGCGAACGTTTCTCAACAATCACTTTTTCAGTCGGTTCGGGTTTAGCATCAGGATCGGGCAACACCTTCGTCTCATTAATAAAGTCGATGGCATTCATCAAGTTGGCATCGTTTTCATTAATGAGCGGATTGTGCTTAGCAAACTTCACCAAATCGGCGGTCGAAAATAAGGTTTTCAACTCTGCAATAGCCTTGGCATCTCCTTGATTTTGAAGAGCCTCTATGATCTCTGTAGAGGTCATCTCCATCGCATTAAACCCAAAGCGTCTAGCCATATACTTACGCAGCACATCGGTGAGCTCCGTATAGTATGCCTTAGGGCCAGCAGACTGCCAAGCCTTACGGCTCTTAATCTCCTCGATAAGCTGAAAAGCTTCCTCGTGGGGAGGTATCTCTGGTGTAAGCTTGATGCGACGAATAATGGGCTTGTTGTCCATCAAACGCCTGATCAGATAAACAGCAAGTCCTATAGCAGGTAGCAAAAGCAGCAGACAGATAAAGAGTGTGGACCAATCGGACCACACAAATGGAGGCACCATAATATCTTTAGGACCAAAGAACTCATCTTCCTTGGCCTCCGACATATCAAAAGGTACCATTACCTTCAAGGACAAAGGGTCCGACTGAATGGTATCTCCATCGACCACCACTTGTATAGGAGGTATCAGATAGAGCTTTTCATCAAAAGAAGTAATCTTATAACGCTGAGTCAGCGTCATTCGCTCTTTATTATCGGTATAGACGGTATCAATCGGAACCATATCCAAGACCTCAATCCCTGTGATTAAGGTGTCATTGTAGAGTGGAAGCTCAGCCTGTTGCCTTGCTCCTAGCTTGACCTGAATGATCAGGTCTGTTTGATCACCTATGGCGAGTTCTACCGAATCCACCCGAGCTGTAACCGAGGCATTTTGTGCAGCCACTGGAAGCACAAAAGCCAAGAGCGCGAGGAGGATTAGCTGTATTCTTTTCTTCATGTTAATTTCGTTTAGCAAATAGACTCAACAAAGCTTTGACGTAGTCTTGATCTGTACGTACAGAAACAGCATCTACGTTGCTACGGTTGAAGACCGTCTGCAAATGGGCTTGATTCGATCTCCAGCCTTGGCTGTGTAAATGACGAATACGAGCCGAAGAAGTGTCTATCCACTGCTCATAGCCCGTTTCTGCATCTCTAATCTTCAGGAGTCCCACCTTTGGAAGCTCAGCAGCTCGTTTATCGTAGAGCTGAATAGCTATCACATCGTGTTTACGATTGGCAATGGTTAGTGCATTCTGAAAATCACCCTGATCAATAAAGTCGGAAAGAATAAAAGCGGTGCATCTACGCTTCATCACATTAGTGAGGTATTCGATGCCCAACTTAATGTTGGTACGCCTGCTTTCTGCCTTAAAATCGAGGAGCTCACGAATGATAAAAAGAATATGCTTACGACCTTTCTTGGGCGGGATAAACTTCTCTATCCGATCGGAAAAGAAGATCACACCGATTTTGTCGTTGTTGTGGATGGCAGAGAAGGCCAAAGTAGCAGCAATCTCAGTCATCATATTCTTTTTGGTCTGCTTGCGTGTACCAAACTCCAAGCTACCTGACACATCGACAAGTAGCATCACGGTAAGTTCACGTTCTTCTTCAAACACCTTGATGTAAGGCTTTGAAAAACGAGCAGTTACATTCCAATCAATATCACGTATATCATCGCCATACTGATACTCACGCACCTCTGAAAAGGCCATCCCTTTGCCTTTAAAGGCAGAGTGATATTGTCCAGCAAATATATTGTTGGACAGACCCTTGGTCTTGATTTCAATATGACGAACTTTCTTTAGTATATCACTTGTTTCCATGCTTTCTGCTTCGAGTTAGATAAATTCAACACCTGTACACACTTGAGGCACATGGATCAAGGTACTTCTACTCGATTCAGAATTTGGCTAATGATTTCGTCAGAGTTGACATTATTGGCTTCGGCCTCGTAGCTCAGACCGATACGGTGACGCAGCACATCGTGTGCTACCGCACGCACATCTTCTGGCACCACATAACCTCTACGTTTGATAAAGGCATAGGTACGAGCAGCCAAGGCTAGATTGATAGAAGCACGAGGAGAACCACCAAAATCGATGTACTCCTTGAGCTCTTTTAAGCCATATTGTTCTGGGAAACGTGTCGCAAATACGATGTCCACAATGTAGCGCTCGATCTTCTCGTCTATATAGACTTGTTGCACCACCTTACGGGCTTCGATAATCTCTTCTGCTTTCAAGATTGGCTTGACCTCTTGACTCTGACCAGCTATGTGAGCACGGATGATGCGACGCTCTTCTTCTTGCTCAGGATAATCAATAATTACTTTGAGCATAAAACGGTCCACCTGTGCTTCAGGTAACGGATAAGTACCTTCTTGTTCGATGGGGTTTTGAGTAGCCAACACCAAGAAAGGCTTGGGCAGCTGAAAGGTCTCCTTACCAATGGTTACTTGACGCTCCTGCATAGCCTCCAGCAAAGCACTCTGTACCTTGGCTGGTGCACGGTTGATCTCATCGGCCAAAACAAAGTTGGCAAAGATAGGTCCTTTCTTTACGTCAAAAGACTCGTTTTTCTGACTATATACCATCGTACCGATTACGTCGGCAGGTAAGAGGTCAGGTGTAAATTGAACTCTAGAATACTTAGAGTCTATTAAGGAGGCTAGTGTTTTAATAGCCAGCGTTTTTGCCAGACCTGGCACCCCTTCTAAAAGTACGTGACCATCAGAGAGTAGTCCGATCAGGAGTGACTCTACTAAGTGTTTTTGACCCACTATCACTTGATCCATTCCTGAGGTCAAGTTAGTGATAAAAGCACTCTGCTTTTCAATTCTTTCGTTTAGTTCACGAATGTCTATTGGTTCAGCCATATTATTTCTAGATTTATTCTGTTTTTACATTAGATTCAAAATCTCACTAAGATTATCCTTTTTCTAATTACATAAAGTCAAAAATACATTATAATACCACCTTATGCAACTTAATAATAGTGAAATAATTGATAATAAAAGTGAACAAAAAGAAGTGCTGATCGCAGCTTGACTACAAGAATCTATCAGCACTTCTTTACTTTTAATACTTTATATTCAGCTCATCGAGCACAGCTCGTATGGCTTCGTAGGTTTTAATCCTTGTTGGAACCAAGGGTAAACGTAATTTATTTTTTATCATGCCCATCACACTCAAAATCGACTTTACTCCTGCCGGGTTGCCATCGACAAAGAGCAGCTTAAAGAGCTCGGTAAACTTGTGGTGGATGTGCAGCGCGTGTTCATAATCGCCTTTAAGTGCCAGCCGTGTCATCCGACTAAACTCACGTGGAAAAGCATTGCCTATCACTGATATAACCCCCACAGCTCCTAGCGTAATGAGTGGGAAGGTGATGCCATCATCGCCCGAGATTACATCGAAATTGTCGGGCTTACGTTTGATGATCTCATCCATCTGTGTGATATCACCCGAGGCCTCTTTGATGGCAATTACATTTTTAAAATCACGGGCAATGCGCAAGGTGGTATCAGCCGTCATATTGACCCCCGTACGCCCCGGCACATTGTAGAGTACGATGGGAAGCGAAGTAGCTTCAGCAATCGCCTTGTAATGCTGATAGATACCCTCCTGTGAGGGCTTGCTATAATAAGGAACTACAGACAAAATAGCATCTACTCCCGTAAAATCTCCTTGCTTCAAGGCATCTACTACGGCACGTGTATCGTTACCTCCTACACCCAGCAAGATGGGCACCTGCCCTTTGCTGCGGGCCACAACATACTCTTTGACCTGCTTTTGCTCCTCCAAGGTCAGCGTTGGAGTTTCGGCGGTAGTACCACATACACATAGGAAATCTGCATTATTTTGAATCAAGTAATCGACCATCCTACCTAAGGCAGGAAAGTCTATACTATCATCTTCATGGAAGGGAGTAATTAAAGCCACTCCCATTCCTCTCAGTCTTGTCTGTATCATGAGTTTTAACTTGAAGTCTCTTTCGTTCGATTATTAGCAAAAATAGCAATATTTTCGAACTATATTCGATGTTCTCTAAATATTATGTACTAAGCTTTAGAGGCTAGTCTTGAATCATTTTCAAAAACTCCTCCTCGGAGAGAATCTGAATGCCCAGCTTTTGGGCTTTCTCCAGCTTAGCAGGCCCCATTTTGTCGCCAGCCAGTACATAATCTGTCTTTTTGGAAATACTTGAGGTGTTTCGGCCTCCATGCTGCTCAATGAGCGCCTTATACTCATCTCGGCTGTGAATATGGAATACACCACTTATCACAATCGCTGCCCCAGCCAAGCTATTGGTCTGCTTAGCCAGCTCCTCTTCATCCTGATGAAGCTGCAAGCCATAAGCTACCAAACGATCCACCATCTGCCTGTTTTCCTCCTTCGCAAAATAATTGAGGATGCTCTGAGCAATTTTCTCACCAATCTCATCTACACCGATCAGGGTGTCAAAAGAGGCTTGAGCCAAATCTTGGATCGAAGGAAAGGCCTGTGCTAGCTTCTTGGCTACTGTCTCGCCCACAAAACGAATACCCAGCGCAAATAAGACACGAGCAAAAGGCACCTCCTTACTGGCTTCTACTCCTGTTATAATGTTTTGAGCAGTCTTCTCGCCAATACGTTCTAGCCCATGAAGCTGCTCAAAGCTTAGGCTGTACAAATCGGCTGGATTATGCAGCAAGTCCTCTTTGTATAGCAGATCAACCGTTTCAGGGCCTAGACCATCTATATTCATGGCTCTGCGGCTGATGAAGTGCACAATACGTCCCTTTATCTGTGTAGGACAGCCCGTTTCATTGGGGCAGTAATGGGCCGCTTCTCCCTCATAACGCACCAAAGGTGTACCACACTCTGGGCAATTCTTGATAAATTCGACCTTAGGCCCCAGCTGAGCATCTCTTGCCTCCCGATTGACATCGGTGATTTTAGGAATGATTTCACCTCCTTTTTCTACATAGACTAGATCTCCGATATGAAGATCTAAACCTTGGATAATGTCCTCATTGTGTAGCGAGGCACGACGCACTACCGTACCCGAAAGCTGTACAGCATCTAGATTGGCTACAGGTGTTATCGCTCCAGTTCTACCTACCTGATAGCTCACTTCATTAAGGCGGGTACAGGCTTGTTCGGCCTGAAACTTGTAAGCAATGGCCCAACGTGGCGATTTGGCCGTATAGCCTAGCAGCTCTTGCTGAGCCAGGCTATTGACCTTGATCACGATACCATCGGTAGCCACAGGCAACTCTTTACGAGCCACATCCCAGTGGTGGATAAAGTCAAACACCTCTTGCAGGTTTTGGCACTTACGTGCCTCAGTAGAGATTTTAAAACCCCAGCGTTGCGCTTCTTGGAGGTTTTCATAGTGCCCATCGTGTGGAAGCGCCTGACCCAATAAATAATAGAGGTAGGCATCTAACTTACGTGTGGCTACCACCGAAGAATTTTGCAGCTTTAGCGTACCCGAGGCTGCATTACGAGGATTGGCAAAGAGCGCCTCTTCTCGGGCTTCCTTCTCGGCATTGAGCTGCTCAAAAACAGCCCAGGGCATCAAAATCTCTCCACGTATCTCAAACTCATCGGGGTAATTGCCCGCATTGAGCACCAAGGGTATGGAGTGAATGGTTTTCACGTTTTCGGTTACAATATCGCCCTGTGTCCCATCGCCACGAGTTACGGCATCCACCAGCTTACCCCCTTTGTAGGTCAGAGAGATGGAAGTACCATCAAACTTCAACTCACAGCATAGCTCAAAGGGTTCGCCCTCCAAGCCCTTGCTCACCCGCTGGTAAAACTCTTCTACCTCAGCTTCAGAGTAGGTGTTGGAAAGAGAGAGCATAGGGTATTTGTGTGTTTTTTGCTCAAAACGTTTGTCTATATCGCTCCCCACACGCTGTGTCGGTGAGTTGGGATCGGCATACTCGGGATGTGCCTGTTCTAACTCCTGTAGCTCACGAAGCAGTTTATCAAACTCCTGATCGCTGATTTCAGGCTGACTCAGCACATAATATTTATAATTTTGTTGGTGAAGGTAGCTGCGCAACTCTTCAATTCTATCTTTGGCGTTCATGCATTATCTAAATTGTTTCCAGACAAAGTTACAATAATATCCGTAGATATAAAATGGAAGCAATCGGCATTTGTTACTTAAAATTCAAGCCAGAAAACGACACATTACAGCCCAAGCAAGAGGTAAAAGCGGGTATTTCAATCTATTTGAGCCCAACATAAGGTTTTGTCCATAGAAAAGCTTTATTTTTGCATCCAAACATAGATTTGAAGAGATTATGCGAATAGATATAATTAGCGTATTGCCCGAAATGATTGAAGGCTTTTTTAACTGCTCCATTATGAAGCGTGCCCAAGATAAGGGCCTAGCCGAAGTACATATACACAACCTGCGTGACTACACGCTCGACAAACACAAGCGTGTGGATGATTATCCCTACGGTGGATTTGCTGGAATGGTGATGCAGATAGAGCCCGTAGAGCGTTGCATAGAAGCCCTCAAGGCCGAAAGAGATTACGACGAAGTGATCTTTGTGACACCAGACGGAGCGCAGTTTGACCAGCCCATGGCCAACTCCTTATCGCTCCAGCAAAACCTCATCATACTCTGCGGACACTTCAAGGGCATAGACTACCGCATACGTGAACACCTCATTACTAAGGAAGTCAGCATCGGCGACTTTGTTTTGACAGGTGGAGAGCTCCCTGCTGCGGTTATGGCCGATGCCATTATTCGTATCATTCCAGGGGTAATCTCGGATGAGCAATCGGCTCTTTCAGACTCTTTTCAAGACAATCTACTAGCTGCACCTGTTTATACACGTCCAGCAGACTACAAGGGCTGGAAAGTGCCCGATGTCTTACTCTCAGGCCACGAGGCCAAAATCAAAGAGTGGGAACTGCAACAGTCGCTAGAGCGCACCAAGCGCCTACGACCTGACTTATTAGAAAAGAAGTAATATTATAAAGAATAAAAGCCTTGTAGCAGGTGCTACAAGGCTTTTGACTAAGATAGTTTTATTTCTATATCTAACTCTCTAGCTATTCGAATAAAGCTGGAAAGCTGCATATCTGTCTGGCCTCGCTCTATTTTTCCGATATAAGATCTTTTACGACCAATACGATCAGCCAATTCTTGCTGAGTTAAGTTTTTCATCAACCTTTTCTCACGCAAAATCTCCCCATAGTAATAGGCAATCGATTTAGCATTAAACTCCACTCTATCTGCTGTACCTGGCTTACCATACTTCTCATCCAAATGAGTATTAAAACTCTTTAGCTTGCTTATCTTACTTTCATCTATTTGAGTCATAACTTAAATTTTTGAGGATTTTTTCTGCCAACTTAATCTCCGACTTATAATCTTTTGTCGATTTCTTTAGAAAAGAATTAAGTAGAATAACTCGTTGTGATAAGATTATATTTTTATTATCTACTGCAAATAAAATGGTCCGATATTGATTGACACCTACTACTATTCGCATTTCATACAAGTCCGTATTTACTATTTTCTTTACAAACTTAGTGTTTATATTGTATACAGACTGTATAATATTTAAAACATAATCAAACTTCAACTTTATCTTATCGCTTTGTGAAGAATAGAATTCTTCAAATTCGTCAGAATATAATATTTGACGCATTCTTATTATCTTGTGTTTCTCATACCCCAAATGTAACTAATTAATTACATTTAGAGCTTATACTAAAGTGTTTATAAGCATAATAATAACTTTTTTTAAGAAAGAAGCCCCAGGGTCAAAACGACCTTGGGGCTTCTTAAGCACAAGTTTAAAGAAATAAAATCCTTGAATTAATATTTTAAAGCTCCGATAAGCTGATGAATATCGGTGAGCTGATGACGCTTCATATAGGCTTTAATGCCATTTAAAACATCGATAGTGACAGTCGGCTCTACAAAATTAGCTGTGCCTATCTGAATAGCTGTTGCACCTGCTAATAAGAACTCTATTGCATCGGTAGCCGTTGAAATACCACCCATACCTATCACAGGCACTTTTACTGCCTGTGCCACTTGCCACACCATTCTAAGCGCTATAGGCTTAACACAGGGGCCCGACAAGCCACCTGTGACAGTAGAGAGCACAGGACGTTGCTTTTCAGCATCAATAGCCATACCCAGTACTGTATTAATCAAGGAGATGCCATCTGCTCCCTCGGCTTCTACCACTCGAGCAATCTCAGCAATATCTGTTACATTGGGAGATAACTTAACAATAAGAGGCTTGTGATAGACCTCACGCACCGCCTTGACCACTGCAGCTGCTTGCGTAGGAGATACGCCAAAGGCCATACCTCCTTCTTTTACATTGGGGCAAGATATATTGAGCTCAATAGCGGGGATGTTATCTAAGTCATTGATCGCTTGGGCCGTCTGTACATACTCTTCAATCGTAGAGCCATTTACATTGACTAGAACAGCTGTCTGGAGCGATTTGAGCCCGGGATTGATGTGCTTGACAAAGTAATCTACCCCTTTGTTTTGAAGGCCTACGGCATTGAGCATCCCCATAGGAGTCTCTGCCATACGGGGGTAAGGATTGCCCTCCCGATGATGCAGTGTAGTGCCCTTGACTAGGATGCCACCCAGCTCATTAATATCGATAAAATCTTCAAATTCTGCGCCATAGCCAAATGTACCCGAGGCAGTCATTACGGGATTCTTTAGGCTTAAGCCTCCTATATTTACTTCTAAGTTTAAATCTCCCATAGCAAATCTTTTAAATCAAAAACAGGACCTTCTGTACAGGCACATACATGCCCTTTTGGCGTATCTTCCACACAGCACAAACAAGCACCTATGCCACAAGCCATGGTATTCTCCAAAGAGACTTCACAGGCCACATTTTTCTCTTTCGCATAGGCTGCAATAGCCTGCATCATGGGTTTGGGACCGCAAGAGTAGATCTTACTAAAGCACTGAGTGCGTAAGACCGAATGTTGAGTAACAAAGCCTTTCTCACCAAAGCTACCGTCTTCTGTAGTGGTATATACTGTTCCTAAATCGCTAAAAAGCTCGAGCTCGAGTAAATCCTTCTTAGAGCGAGCACCCAATAGGAAGATGGGATCATAGCCCTGCTCGTGCAGCTGCTTACCCAACAAGAGCATGGGGGCCACACCTACACCACCTCCCACTAGCAGTGGACGCTTAATCTGCGACTCAGGCAGGCTAAAGGTGTTTCCTAGCGGAAGTATCACATTGAGTGTATCTCCCTCTTTATATTGAGCCAAACGTTGCGTACCGTCTCCCACTTTCTGTATGAGAAACCACACTTCATTCTTCTCTTTATCTACCCAATTGATAGAAATAGGTCTACGTAAATAAGTGGTGCTGGAGCCGTCAACGCGGAGCTGTGCAAACTGTCCGGCTTGGCATTCAGGCAGAATCTCTGAGGAACTTGCTTTGATGAGTACATAGCTCTCATTCAAGTCGAGATTGGCTGTGACTTCCAGATCTAGAATTCTCTTTTTTGTCATATTATGAAGGTCTTTGATAATCTGGAATACAAAGATAGCTCTATTCCTTAAAAACAGGAAGAATAGTAGAAAAAGATTTACTCTCCCGCACGAAACACCTCATAGGTATTATCATCGAAAAAGACACGTATCTCTGTTATTTTACGAACTGGTTTGGCCGGACTCGCTGCTACCTGATGTTGGGCTTGCTGCATAAAGATAGGAGCCGCTGCACTAAGTCCCTCCAAAGAGGAAGTAGGCTGCACACTATGCCCATTATTGTTAAAATCTTTCTCAGTAAAGATAGAAGCATTATTGGAGGATGAACCTCCATTTCCTTGCGATATTTGATCATACATCTCACCCTTACCATAAAGAAGCCATTCTAAGCGCACCTGCTCAAAGGCCTGGTGAATTTTCATAACTACATCCAAGCTTGCTTTATTTCTTCCATTTATAAAATGAGAAAAAGTGGACTGCTGAATATCTGCCCGATCGGCAAATTCACTAGATGTCAGGGATTCTTGATCCATTATCAGCTTCACTCGGTCTTTTATATCCATCTGTATCAAGTAGTTATATCGTATTTGGGGTAGCAAGTAAGACTTATTTTAGGTTTGATATCACAAATATAAAAAGAAGTGTTTACAAAAACAATATACAATCCTATTTTATTTCACCCTTATAAATTCACATTTAGCAAGCAATAATTCAGCTTTATACTAATACAATTCTAATATGCCCATTAACGTATTCAAGCAAAGCTTAAATACAGAGGCTATATGCACTGGATATCAATTACTTACACCCTATACAAAAGTGATAATATACAACAATACCGCCAATATCCTTAAAATCGCCTCATATACTTTAACTATTACTATAAGCAATAGATATAACTTATTGGTTTGCACTTACTTGTAACTCATCAACTGATTTATTAATCACAATAATAAGGGGTTTACTATTCTAATTTTACAAGACTATACTTCCTTTCTTATTCTA
>JASLIW010000109.1 GCA_030152865.1 Bacteroides sp. | reverse complement strand
AACATTGATCAAAACAAGATTTCTGCTTCGGTTGATAATGGTGTTTTACACATCAATCTACCCAAACTAGAACAATCAGAAATCAAGAACTCAGAACGAATCATTGAAATCAAATAAAGAGAGGTAACTTTAAAAACAGAGGTAGCAGCGTATATACGCTGCTACCTCTGTTTTTATCCTATTATTTCTCTTACTTCTTTTTATCTTTCTTATTTTCCTTTTTGTTGCGCTTAGCATCCTTCTTGGCTAAAAGAAGAACTCGGAATACAAATTCTGTCATCCATTCTTCCGTAAAACCTAAACGCTCTTTGTATTGACGCACACTCATAGCAGCTGCATGTACATCGTCTTTTTTAAACACAGCCTTCGTACAAACCTCATGAATGGTTTGCTCTGTCATAGAGTAGATTGTTTTTTTAAACATACTAGGTACACGAATCTTCCATTGCATTAAATTGCCCACTAGCATCATAAGATCTTGCGTGAATCCTTGGAATAAAAAACCATAAGTCTGCACATCTTGTGGCTTACGACAATTGCGCTTAATGGAGTTATCTATTTCAGAGAAAAACTTCTCACTCAGTTCATAATCTTCGATTAGCATCTTTTTTGCTGCTGATTTCTCTCCCAATCCTAAGCGTCCTTTTTGGGTAGGTATCTTAAAAAGTCTTTTGAAGTTAGCTACTTCAGGGATAGCTCTGATATTAGTAATACCATTATTCACAGCCATTACAGACTGAAAGTAAACTTGGACCAAAGACATAAAGTCTTCTGTTGTCCCTGTAGCTTCTCCTTTATTTTTATTGAATAGTTTTGAAAAAAATCCCATAGTATATTTATTCTATTTTTAGTTTCTCTTTGCAAACATACAAATTTAAGCAAATTATCACTCTCTTTAGATATATGCGAAGAGGTTTCTTTCGTACTTACTTTAACTGATAGGAGAATCCTCGGTGTATAAAGAGCGATTCAACTACATCAAAAAGGATGAACTTGGTGAGAAGTTGGATAACTCTTCTTCGATCTAAGTTTGTGTTACGTGCGAGCTGATTAATACTTAAGGGACCATGTTCACCGAGCTCTTGAAGCAAACTCCGTTCTTCGCTTGTATAAGTCAACAACTCACCCAAGGCTTTATTTGCATTTTTCCAAACATCAAGCTGCACCACATTAGCCAAAATATTCTCATCGGCTATGCGTACATACGCCCAAGACTTACCCTGTTCATCACGTGCATAAATGGGTTTCTCTTTCACCTCAGGTATCCATACATTAAGGACGGTCATCCCATCGACCTGTATTTGTTCTACTTCGAAATTGACCTTTGGGCTGCAATACACATCAGCTGCTGCCTCAATCATATACAACTCTTCATCAGAGCTTACTCCAGCTATCTTACCATTATCCTTAACACCAATCAGGAGTCGGCCTCCTTCTGTATTGGCAAAAGCAGATAAAGACTTGGCTATTTTACGTGCACTAGATATCTCAAACTTGAAATCTTGGTGGATATGTTCACCTTCTGCTATCAAATGTTCTAAATATTCTCGATTTGTTGATAATTCCATAAAATATATGCTATATTGCCCCCTCAATCGTCTATTAAGGCGATAATTCAATTTAAAGGGTAAGAAAAAAATACATTTATACGTTGTTATTTCAAGAAAGAATGTATTTTTGTTAACATTATTAACGTGTAATAAAATAATTATGAAAGAATTAGTAGAAAAAGTAGCACAACTTATTGAAGAATTTAATAAAGACGCAAACGAGCAAATCGTGAAAGGTAACAAAGCTGCTGGTGTAAGAGCACGTAAAGCTTCTCTAGAAATAGAAAAAGCAATGAAAGCTTTCCGTAAAGCATCTTTAGACGAATCTAAGAAATAAGATTTATAAAGTATTTAAAGCCACTCCTTGATTGAGTGGCTTTTTTTATGCTACCTAATGAACTACCCAAGCTGGATTATGCACCCTTACCTGAGCTGGCTTATAATGCAAGCTCTGCTGAGTAGGAATTAAAACCTCATAAGTGCGTCGACTCTTGTTTTCTAAAAATCGTCCTCTAAGCCAAGGGTTTGCTTCTTTCAGCTGAGCATAACTAATCTGATGTTGTTTGGCAAAAGCAACCAAGTCATTAATCTGAGTATTTACACGTACTACCTTATAATCCATAGCTGGATAAAGCTGGTTTGGCTTTAGGTAAAAGCCAAACTGTTGAGGGTTTTCCATCATCATTTTAACGGCCATCAAACGAAACATGTAGCGTGAAGTTTCTTGAACTAGCCAGAGATCGGCCGCATGACTCACATTCTGCTTTGCTAGTTCTCCACTTATTCTTCCTTGTCCTGCATTGTAAGAGGCTGCGGCTGTGAGCCAACTCTGATATTTTTGATAAGCGCCTTTTAAATATTGACAAGCGGCTCTTGTTGATTTCTCTACATGATAACGTTCATCAATATTCGCATTGACTTCTAAACCAAAGTCACGTGCCGTCCCCTTCATAAACTGCCATAAACCTGCAGCTCCTGCAGGAGAATAAGCTTGCGTATCTAGGCTACTTTCAATCACCATCAAATACTTCAGATCATCGGGTATACCACACTCCTTAAGTATTTTCTCAATCTGTGGGAAATAGCGGTTGGCTCTTTTTAAAATCAAAGTAGAAGTGGTATGCATATAGCAGAACGATATAATTTCTCTATCCATACGCTCGTGCAAATCTGCTCGACTTAAGTCTATCTTTTCTCCAGCAAAAACAAAGTGCTGGGGGACTTCAGGAGCAATAAATCCTGATTTTGAATCACGTGTATAGCTTGTTTCTTCTAACGTACTTCCTAAAAGCATTGGAATGACAATAAAAAGACCTAGAAGTAAAATGGGTATCAAACTACGTTTAAAAAGATGAGTCATATTTTGGGGTTTCAGTTCTAATTTTGATACAAAGGTAGCTAAAAGCCCAAAGCTCTGCAATTCAGTGCTTAAATATCAGCTGTAGAATAGAAGTACCTCAAAACAAATCTGCTGCTTGGCTGTTTTAATTACATCATCATATTTAATACAGATACACCTATGAACTTTACGATCACACATAATTCGGATACACAAAGGTTTGAAGCACATATTGATGGACATGTTCCTTATGTTGAATACAGCCTAGATGATAACACCTTTGATATCATTCATACGATTGTACCCCAACCGCTAGAGGGCCAAGGAATCGCGAGCAAACTTGTAAGTTATGCCTATCAATATGCTAAGGATAAAGGATACAACTTGAAAGGCTCTTGCTCTTATGCCCATATCTGGCTACAACGCCACCCTATGTAGGGCTAAGTTTTACTGCACAGAAGAAACCTTCCTAAATTTATTCCCTATCTTTGCAGCATGAAACGATACGATTTAAAGGATTGGTTACCGACTACCAAAAAAGAAGTAAAGATCCATGGATGGGATGAATTAGATGTAATTATCTTCAGTGGAGACGCCTATGTGGACCACCCTTCGTTTGGTGCTGCGGTGATTGGACGAACCTTAGAAGCTGAAGGCTTGAAGGTAGCAATTGTTCCTCAACCTAACTGGAGGGACGACTTAAGAGACTTCAAGAAATTAGGTCGTCCTCGCCTATTCTTTGCTGTTAGTGCTGGATGCATGGACTCTATGGTCAATAAATACACAGCCAACAAGCGGCTAAGAAGCGAAGATGCCTATACCCCTGATGCCCGCCCTGATATGCGTCCTGAATATCCAACTATAGTATATACCAATATCTTAAGAGAATTGTATCCTGATGCTCCAATAGCCATAGGTAGTATTGAGGCTAGTATGAGACGCTTAACTCACTACGACTATTGGGAGAACCGTGTACGCAAGAGCATTTTATGTGATAGCAAAGCTGATGTTTTACTCTATGGTATGGGAGAGTTGTCTATCGTAGCCCTAGCTCAGCAACTTCAAGAAAAATTAGCGGAAAATCCAGCAGCTACCTATGCCTCTAGAGACCTGGTAGATGCCTCAGTCCTTCCTCAAGCTGCCTACATCAGTACAAACTACACTGCGGTTGAAGAAGATTTAGAACTTCACTCGCACGAAGCCTGTTTGCAAGATAAAAAGAAGCAAGCAGAAAACTTTAAACATATAGAAGTACAGAGCAATAGCTATTATGCAAAACGAATCATACAGAAGGTAGATGGTCGTACAGTTATTGTTAATCCACCTTACCCACCCATGACCCAGGAGCAAATAGATCGGTCTTTTGACCTTCCTTATATGCGTATGCCTCATCCCAAATACAAGGATAAGCGAATTCCTGCATACGATATGATTAAGTTTTCTGTTAATATTCACAGGGGCTGTTTTGGGGGTTGTGCCTTCTGTACTATCTCTGCCCACCAAGGTAAATTTATAGCTAGTCGTTCAAAAAGAAGCATTCTAGAAGAGGTTAAAAAAATCACGGAACATCCCGAATTTAAAGGTTACTTAAGCGACTTAGGTGGTCCTTCGGCCAATATGTATCAGATGGGTGGCAAAGATTTAGACCTTTGTAAACAGTGCAAACGTCCATCTTGTATTCACCCTAAGGTGTGTTTTAACCTAGATACAAACCATCAAGCCCTCTTAGATATTTATCAAGCTGTGGATGCGCTACCTGGAATCAAAAAAAGCTTTGTTAGTAGTGGAGTCCGCTATGACTTACTTTTGCATAGAGATAAAGACAAGAAAGTAAATCAAACCAATGATAAGTACACCCGAGAACTCATAGCCAAACATGTGAGCGGACGTTTAAAGGTAGCCCCTGAACACACGAGTGATACAGTGCTTCATGTCATGCGCAAGCCCTCATTTAATCAGTTTTATGAATTCAAAAAAACATTTGACCAAATCAATAAGGAAGAAGGACTTCGCCAACAACTTATTCCTTATTTCATCAGTAGCCACCCAGGCTGTACTGAAGAGGATATGGCCGAATTAGCTGTACGTACAAAGCAACTCGACTTTCATTTGGAGCAGGTACAAGATTTTACACCTACTCCCATGACAGTAGCTACTGAAGCATGGTATACAGGCTTTCACCCTTACACACTCAAGCCCATCTACAGCGCAAAGACTAAGGAGCAAAAATTAGCACAACGTCAGTTTTTCTTCTGGTATAAGAGTAATGCACGTAAAGGAATTATTAAAGAATTGCGCAAAATGAAAAGAGAGGATTTGATTAATAAACTCTATTAATCAAAATCCCCTCAAAATAGAAGTAGGTAGCAAGCCTGAAAATCGTTAATTACTTGGGCTCGCTAAAATTTCTTTTAAGATTGAGACCGCCTCTTTTACCGAACCTACTTGCTTGACCAGAAGAGAACGTTTCCCATTCTTCTCGCGCAGATCACAACGGCGCGTGTTGCGCATCATGTAGTTGATCATCTTTCCAAACATCTCACTCTGATAATACGGACTATTCATATTAGAAACAAAGAATAGCTGCATGCGCCCTGCCTTTAAGAACACACGCTCGACACCTAAGCGAGCTGCTATACGGCGTAAGGGTACTATTCTCAACAACTCTTCCGTCTCATCAGGTACTGGTCCAAAACGATCAATCAAACGAGTACGGTAAGCCTCAACCTCTTCATCGAGTTTTAAATTATCTAACTCTCGATAGAGTAGCATGCGCTCACTACTACCTAAGACATAATTGTTGGGTAATAATAGCTCCAAATCACTCTCTATCTGTGTTTCAAGAACAAACTGCTCACCTTGTATTCCACTCTCTTTATCTGCATCTTGCGTATATAGCTCAGAAAACTCATCTTGCTTTAATTCATGTACAGCCTCTGTCAAGATTTTCTGGTAGGTTTCATAACCCAAATCAGCAATAAAGCCACTTTGTTCTGCACCTAATAAGTTTCCAGCGCCACGAATATCTAAGTCTTGCATTGCAATATGAATACCACTTCCCAAATCACTGAAATTTTCAATGGCCTGTAAACGACGACGAGATTCATCACTCAGCACACTTAGAGGAGGAGCTAGCAAATAGCAAAAAGCTTTCTTATTACTTCGTCCTACACGTCCACGCATCTGATGTAAATCACTCAAACCAAAATTTTGAGCTTGATTGATAATGATTGTATTGGCATTAGGAATATCAATACCACTCTCAATAATTGTTGTAGCAAGCAAGACATCATAATCATAATTGACAAAGTCAAAAATAATATTTTCTAATTCCTTAGGATTCATTTGACCATGCCCAATACAAACACGACAATCGGGTATGTTTTTTTGAATCATAACCTTTAAATCCATCAAGCTAGATACACGGTTATTAACAAAAAACACCTGCCCATTGCGACTCATCTCAAAGTTTATGGCATCGGTAATTATAGCTGGATCGAACGTATGCACCTCAGTCTGAATAGGGTATCTATTGGGTGGTGGAGTGGAGATTATACTTAAATCTCTTGCACCAATCAAAGAGAATTGGAGGGTACGAGGAATTGGTGTTGCTGTCAGCGTTAGGGTATCAACATTCACCTTTAATTGCCTCAGTTTCTCTTTGACTGCTACACCAAACTTTTGCTCTTCATCAATAATAAGTAAACCCAAATCTTTGAACTGTACCCCCTTGCCTAAAATCTTCTGAGTACCTATAACAATATCCAACTTTCCTTCTTTGAGGTTCTTTTCGACTACAGATGTTTGTTTTGCAGTTCGTGCTCTTGTCAAATAATCTACACTACAAGGGAAATCTTTGAGACGAGACTTGAAGGTTTGGTAGTGTTGATAAGCTAAGACGGTTGTAGGTACAAGAACAGCTACTTGTTTGTTATCGGCAACAGCTTTGAATGCAGCTCGAATAGCAACTTCAGTTTTGCCAAAACCAACATCACCACAAACTAGACGATCCATAGGGATACTACTCTCCATATCTTCCTTCACAGCTTGAGTAGCCTTACTCTGATCGGGAGTATCTTCATAGATAAAGGAGGCCTCTAACTCCTTTTGCAAGAAACTATCCGCACTATACGCAAAGCCTTTTTCTTCTCTCCGTTTGGCATATAACTTGATTAAATCTCGAGCAATGTCCTTAATCTTATCTTTGGTACGGTCTTTCAGCTTTTGCCAAGCACCTGTACCCAGCTTATTGAGACGGGGGCTTTCCCCCTCCTTACCCTTATACTTAGACACCTTATGCAAGGCATGAATAGAAACAAAAACGACATCTTCATTCTTGTATACTAGCTTGATTACCTCTTGTGTAGTATCTCCATTGGGAATACGCATAAGTCCATCAAAGCGGCCTATCCCATGGTCAGTATGAACCACATAGTCACCAATTTCAAACTGACTTATCTCCTTGAGCGTCAAAGCTACCTTACCCGATCTTGCCTTATCACTCTTAAGGTTGTATTTGTGGTAGCGGTCAAAGATCTGATGATCGGTGAAGAAACAAACCTTCAGGTGATTATCTATAAAACCTGCATGAATGGTTCGTTCGACAGCTGTGAAATGAATAGTGTCTCCCCGATCAGCAAATATAGCCTTCAAACGATCCGTCTGCTTTAAACTATCACTACAGATGTAAATGGCATAACCTTGAGATTGGTAGTCGCTTAGGGACTGAGAAACCAAATCAAAGTTCTTTCGAAAGATAGGCTGTACAGTGGTGTCAAACTGTACGAGCGCATCAGCTTGTTTGAATGAGCTATTAGCACCAAACTCCACTAGTTTAAATCGATTCAAAGCCGCCTCAAACTCTTCTTTTTGAACCAAAATGGGTATTGCAAAGTCATCTTCACCCTCTTCTTCCTTGGCCAATAAAGCCTGAGCTGAAAAATCCTCCTGAGCTACATGTTCAATCCGCTCTTTCACCCAGAAAAAATCACGAGCCCCGACTACTACATCTGTTGGTAGGAAATCTAAAAAGGAAATATACTGGCCACCTAACACGGACAGATCTGGGACAATAGCCACTTGTTCTAGTAAATCTACTGAAAGTTGATTTTGCACATCAAATGTACGTATGCTATCTATCTCATCTCCAAAAAAATCTATACGATAAGGGTATTCAGAAGAGTAAGAGAAAACATCAATTATACTACCACGCACCGCAAACTGTCCGGGTTCATATACATAGTCTGTATATTGAAATCCCAAGTCATTTAAGCGATCACGTACAGCAGTTATTTCAATACGTTGGCCTTTCTTCAGCTTAAGTGTTTTTCCTACTAACTCATCCTGAGAAACCACCTTTTCGGCCAATGCATCTGGATAAGATACAATAAAAAGAGGCTCGGTATCTTTAGTGAGCCTGCTTAGTACCTCGGTACGCAGCACCTCATTAGCTGGATCTTTTTGGCCATACTTAATAGCTCTTCGGTAAGAAGAAGGGTAGAAAAGAACCTGCTTCTCACCCATAATTTGGCATAAATCGTGGTAAAAGTAACCCGCATCTTCCAAATCATTAAGCACATACAAGAAAGAGTGCTTACTCGCACTCATCAAGCCTGAAAACAAAAATGGAGGAGCTGAAGCAACTAAACCAGAACAATGAATGCGTCGCACAGACGATTCTGCCAAAGCTTTGGAAAGTGCTTTAAGTTGAAAATGAGAGTTATATTCTCTTTGTATCTCAGATATTGTCATATTCAATTAGTTAGGAATTGCAAAAGTACAAAATATTAGTCAGTTTTTGATATACTACTTTTCTTAACAATGATAAAAGAGTTACATTTGTAGTAAACCCTATCAATCAAACTAGAATACCTCTATGCACAAGTCAGATAGCATTATAATTATACCAACCTACAATGAGAAAGAAAACATAGAAAATATCATTCGGGCGATATTTGACTTAGAAAAGTTCTTTCACATTTTAGTTGTAGACGACAACTCTCCTGACGGTACAGCCGCCATTGTTAAAAGACTCCAAGAAGAATTTCCACAGCGCATCTACCTCTTAGAAAGGCAGGGAAAACAAGGCTTGGGCACTGCTTATATTGCAGGATTTAAGTGGTGTTTAAAACAAGATTACGAATATATCTTTGAGATGGACGCCGACTTTAGCCATGCTCCCAAAGACCTGCCTCG
This sequence comes from Bacteroides sp., assembly GCA_030152865.1. Classification (GTDB taxonomy): domain Bacteria; phylum Bacteroidota; class Bacteroidia; order Bacteroidales; family Bacteroidaceae; genus Bacteroides_E. The sequence goes on along the minus strand of JASLIW010000109.1, from coordinate 10,753 downwards.
TCTTTATAATGCTTGCGCTCAGGAAGGTGCCTATATGTCAATAGGCTCACGCTATGTTAGTGGCGTTAATGTAGTCAATTGGCCTATGGGAAGAGTCTTAATGTCCTTCTTTGCTTCTAAATATGTGCGTTTTATTACAGGCTTACCCATACACGACACCACTGCCGGATTTGTGTGTTACCGTAGAAAAGTACTAGAAACAATAGATTTAGATCACATTCAGTTTAAAGGCTACGCATTTCAAATTGAGATGAAATTTAAAACCTACAAGTTTGGTTTTAAGATTACAGAAGTTCCTGTAATTTTTATTAACCGAAGACATGGTACATCAAAAATGAATACAAGTATCTTTGGTGAAGCAGTTTTTGGCGTTATACAATTAAAATTAAACAGCTTATTCAAAAAATATCCCCAACACCATGAAGAGAACACTAATTAAACAGGCAAAGCTCGTTAATGAGGGCAAGATTGTGCAAGGCTCAGTGCTCGTAGAAGGAGATGAAATTAAATCAATATTTCCGATGGGGAGTCCACTAGAGGGCCAGTTTGATGAAGTCATAGACGCGCAAGACTATTACCTACTCCCGGGTATCATTGATGATCATGTACATTTTAGAGACCCAGGACTGACTCAAAAAGGAGATATTTGCTCAGAGAGTAGAGCAGCGGCAGCAGGTGGTGTTACTACGATAATGGATATGCCTAATACCCAACCTCAAACAACCTCTATTGAAGCTCTTAAAGCTAAACTCCAACTCTTGGCAGATAAATCAGTAGTAAACTACTCTTGCTACTTTGGAGCAACCAATCAAAACATAGATCTATTGGCTGAACTAGAGGAGTATGGAGTATGTGGTATCAAAGTATTTATGGGGGCAAGCACAGGTAATATGCTAGTAGATCGCATAAAAAGCTTAGAGGCGATCTTCAAAAATGCCAAGCACCTAATAGCAACCCATTGCGAAAACCAAGATTTAATCCGCCAAAACACACAGCATTACCAAGCACTCCATCAAGGTGCAGCTGATTTACCTTTAGCCTATCACCCACTCATTCGCTCGGCCGAAGCCTGTTATCAGTCTTCAGCCTTAGCAGTAGAACTAGCAAAAAGGCATCAGGCCAGATTACACCTATTGCATATTTCTACCGCCAAAGAACTAGAACTCTTCAGTAATCAAGCTCTTGCTGACAAGCAAATTACAGCCGAAGCCTGTGTAAGCCACCTCCTCTTCTCTGAAGAAGACTATGAAGAGTATGGTACTAAAATAAAGTGTAATCCTGCCATCAAAACAAAAGCAGATCAAGCTGCTTTACGCCAAGCATTACTAAGTAATAAAATAGATGTCATTGCCACTGATCATGCGCCACATTTAGTGGAAGATAAGCAAGGAGGAGCTCTAAAAGCTGCCTCAGGTATCCCTATCATCCAGTTTTCTTTAGTGTCTATGCTTAATTTGGTGGACCAGGGCGTACTACCTCTTGAAACACTCGTGGAAAAAATGTGTCATAACCCAGCACAAATCTATCGCATCAAAAAAAGAGGATTCATAAAAGAAGGCTACAAAGCAGACTTAGTCTTAGTACAAAAAGACAGTCCATGGACCCTCACACCCGAAATCATTCAAAGCTCTTGTGGATGGAGTCCGCTAGAAAACAAGAAAATGAATTGGAAGGTTGTTAAAACGTGGATAAATGGACATCTTATATACAATAAAGGAACTATAAACTCAAACCCAAAAGGTCAACAAATACAATTCTTATGATTATCAAACATACCATCAGAGATTTAATATCTAAAATAAATTGGGAAGCATTTTTTATCGAATGGAAATTCCACAAACGCTTTGCCTCTGTAGCCAATCTTCAGGGTTGCGATGTGGTTCGTGCCACTTGGCTTACTGACTTTGAACAAAAAGATAGAGCCAAAGCTTCAGAGGCGATGCAACTCCTCAAAGAGGCCTACCGTATTCTCGAACAATTAGATAAAGATTATCAAGTCACTACACTACATGAAACTACCCTAGCACTACCCGCCAAACTTCAAGAGTTGGTAGCCTTAGGCCCATTACATGTACCCTACACCCTCATGGTAGCAGTAGCTGACCCTGAAATAGACTTACTTTATGCCAACGACACACACAATAAGAAATTGGTACGAACAGTTACAAAGCGTTTGGTTGAAGCGGGCATAGGTGTATCTCGAGAGCAAATAGCTGAAGACAAGCACAGCTTTGCTATTGATCCTAGCACACGAATGCCAGAACTCTGGCAACAACTCGATGAAATTTTAGATTTCAAGCAAATTGGAGCTTCGGTTAGTGAGGAGGGTAATTTACTTCCTATGTCTGCTCAGTGTGCCATTATTATGTAAAACCATTAACCTTTAGCACCCCCTATGCTTATGCTTAAAATTTTTCTAGGTTTTACGCTTATCGCAGTGCTACCTTCCATCTACTTGTTCTTTCGACTCAATATCAAAAGAACAAGTAAAGGCCTGCAAAGCTACTTTTGGCTTCTTCCAGTTGGTATTTCTATCGGCTTAGTTTACCTCTCATTCATAGCTAGTGGAAAGTTTATCAACACAAATGAAAGTGCACTAGGTTGGTTTATCTTATTGTATTTTGCCTTAGTCATACCCCGACTTATATTAAGCCTTATACTATTAATAAGTACCCCACTTAGAAAAACTTATAAAGGCATGACACACCCCTTAATAGTAGTGTCATTTCTTGTAAGCGTACTGATGGAGGGAGCTCTCATTTATGGCACATTTATAGGCAGAAACAACTTCCAGCTAAAGGAGTTTACTTATGCCTCCTCCGAAGTACCTCCTGGATTTGATGGGTATAGAATTATACAACTATCGGATTTACACGTAGATAGCTGGAGAGGCAATAAGCGAGCACTAGAACAGTTTGTCAAGCTATGCAACAAACAAGAAGCTGACCTCATCGTATTTACAGGAGATTTAGTGAGCTACCGTACAGCCGACCTCGATGGATTTGATGCTATATTGAGCAAATTATCAGCTAAAGATGGAGTGTACTCTGTCCTTGGAAACCACGATTATGGTGAGTACTACCGGTATTGGCAAAGCTACACAGAATCTGTAGAGAGCTTCTATGAACTTCTACACCGACAAGAAAACATGGGGTGGACTTTACTCAACAACGAACATGTATTTCTCTACCAGCAGAACGACAGTATCGCACTCATCGGCGTAGAAAATGAAGGCGAACCACCTTTCTCCCAGTATGGTGACCTCAAGAAAGCCATGAAGGGGACCGAAGGCTGCTTTCAAATTCTTTTAAGTCACAACCCCTCTCATTGGAGGAGAGAGGTATTGCCAGATAGCGAAATAGACTTGATGCTGGCTGGGCACACCCATGCCATGCAACTGGAGATATTCCATAAATCACCTGCTTCTTGGGTATATCCCGAATGGCAAGGAGCATACTATTATGGTAATCGAGCACTCTATGTCAATATAGGTGCAGGCGAAATAGGTATCCCCTTTCGCCTAGGTGCTTGGCCAGAGATAACACTCATCACACTCAAACACGTCTGAGCTAAGCTATGGTAAGCGTACTCTTGCCACTAACACCCTTTTCTAAACGAATCTGCACAGCTATTCGCTCACTCATCTCTTGCACGTGAGAGATAACACCAACCTTACGACCCAAGCGCTGCAACTGTTCGAGAGCATCCATAGCTGTAAGCAAGCTCTCGGTATCTAGGGAGCCAAATCCCTCATCAATAAAGAGAGAATCTACCTGAAGATTTCCACTTGATATGGAAGAAAGGCCTAAGGCTAGAGCCAGTGAAACTAGAAAAGACTCTCCTCCCGAAAGCGAATAAACAGTCCGCTCAGCATCCCCCATATCTTGATCGATAATTTTTAGAGCTAAGGCAGTGCCAATCTGTTCTAACCTATACCTAGGTGCAAGGTATTTGAGGTGTTCATTAGCCTGCAAAAGCAAAACACGTAAGGTGTAACTCTGAGCAATTACCTGAAATTTAGCTCCATTAGACTGTCCAAACACTGTATTTAGCTTATTCCAATCTTCAGCAGCTTTGACTAAGTTGTCGTAATTCTTCTTTAGTTGCTCTTTGCGTGCACGATTGTTTTTATCGGTAGATAGCTTAGACTTAAGATTGGACAAACTCTTTTCTAGCTGATCGATCTGCTCCTTACACTCCTCCAGTTGAGCTTCATTATCCTCTTTACTTACACCCTTTACCTTAGTTCCTAATGCAGCAAGAGATTGCTTTAATTGCTCTAACTGCCCACTAAGTTTGGCTTGATCTGTACTAAGCTCCTGCTTCTGTCGCTCAAGAGACTCATATTGCTCTTTAAGCTGCAAGTCTTGTGCATCTAGTTGGGCTTGAAAGTCAAGTACCGACATCCCCCCCAATAGCTCTTTTCGCTCTTTTTGCAACGCTTTGAACTGATTTTGTTTAGCCTGATACTCCTTGAACTTTTCTTCGTAAGAAAGTGCTAATGCAGCGTACTCCTTATTCAAGCCCTCATACTCATTTTTAATTACTAAATACGCATCATGTGCTTTATGCAGCTGATCCTGCTGTTCTTGCAAACGGTTTCTCTCTTGGATCAGTTGATCTATCTCCTTTTGTATTTCATTGCCTTGAGATACGACAGCTACTAGTTTATCACTGAGTTCTTGCAAACGAGCTTGTTGCTCTTGAATGTATTGAGCCTGAAATACCTCATCAGTATAATTCGATCTATATTTTAAACAAGCCTCTTGAAGCTCTTTGAGCTTAGTTGTATTTTGTTTGTTTAGCGCTACTAAGCGTACAGACTCCTTCTCTGCTACTTTGAGATCGGTCGTCTGGCTCGTATATTTTTTTTGCAACTGCTCCATCTCCTCTTTCAATACACTATGCTCCGTATGCACTTCCTGTGTGTTAAGGTGATGCTCTATACTTCCACATACAGGACAGGGCTCATTTTTTTGAAGAGTAGCACGAATAGCCTCAACGCTACTATTCATCTTACGTTGCACCTTCTCGTATAGTAGCTTTATATTCTCAAGTTCTTTTTCCAGCAGAGGTAAACTAACACTTAGTTTCTTCTTCTTATTCTCTACTTCTAGCTCCAGTATTTGATCGGCTTCTACTTGCTTTTGCAAATCTTGCAGCGCTTTTGATTTTTCAGTAAATAATTTAAAATCAGAGTCCAGCTGATGCAGTTTTGCCTTTTGAATATCCAGTGTAGCTTGTTGCTTGTATATCTTGTCTAGCCCCAAGCCTTCTTTGTTTTTAGTTAAGAGATTCAGTTTGTCTTGAACAGCTACTTTAAGTCCATCTAAGTAAGTATAAACAGCACCCATACTATCAAAACTTTGATTGAGCTTTAAAGAGCGATAAATGGTGCTGGCTTTTTCACGAACTTGTTTTTGCAGTTTCTCTTTTTCTTGTAACTCTTTTTGCTTGTTTATTTTGAGTTGCTGTGCTTCTGATACTTTTGCAGCTAAAGCTTCTGAATCTTTAGTATTTTCTACTATTAAGGCATCTAGCTGAGTAGCTTTAGAAATCAAGGGAGCTTGTTGTTTTTTCTGTTTTTCAAACTCATTTTGCTGCTCACGTATCTGAGCTACTGCTTCTTTGTGTTTCTCCAGAAGGCTCTTCTTCTCAATAAGTTCTTTCTCTTTTTGCGCTAATTCTCTTTGTTGTTTGTCTATTTCATCAAAGGTCTCCTTCAAGGTGGTTGCCTCTAGCTGCTTCTTCCGATTTGCCTTAAGTTGTTCCTCTCCCTTTTTTTCCTCTAGAGTGAGTTGCTCAACAAGTTCATCAGCTAGAATTTCAACTGCATCTATTTGAGTCTTAACTAAGTTCACCTCCGTATTTTTCTCCTTAGTTAGCTCATAGAGCTTGATAGATATTTTCGAATAAATATCAGTACCAGTTAGCTTCTCCAAGAGTTCAGCCTTTGCGTTTTCGTCGGATTTTAAAAAGGTAGCAAAATCATTTTGGGCTAAGAGCACTGTTCGTGTAAACTGTTCATAACTCAAACCTATCAAACGCTCTAGCTGAGCAAGTAGCTCTGTTTTTGTCCCTTGTAGCTCTGTCTGCGTTGTTACATTGACTACACGTATCCGTTGGCTCTGAAGATTGCCCGATGGGCTATTGTGTGAACGATGTACAGACCACCTTGAAGCATAGCAAACCTGATCATCAGCTTCAAACTCTACTTCGGCAAAACCATTGCCAGTACCCCTTCTCAAAATATTACGCACATCATTTTGACTGATATCAGCACCCTCTCCATCTTCCATTCGTGCTTTGCCTGTAGATTGCTGAAAGCGAGGAATACGATCATAAAGTGCCAAACACAAGGCATCTAATATGGTAGATTTTCCAGATCCCGTAGGACCTGAAATTGCAAAAATACCTGCCGATTTTAGGGGTTCTTTCGTAAAATCTATCACATGCTCACCTGCAATAGATGCTAAATTATTGATTGTTATTTTTGTGATTTTCATACTTACTCTTCTCTATGTACTTGCTGACAAACCTCATTAAAAATCTCCACCAACTCAGGAGACATAGCTGTACCAAACTTATCCTCGAATACTTGGTTTGCTATATCTAATGGATTCAGCGTATCGAGCTGTTTGATAGCCCTCTGCTCTCCCACGACCTCACTTTTTAGCTGGTAATCGTTACGTATGCGCACTAGCCTTACAGCCTTACCCTCTACTGCCTCATTCAGCCTTTGGGCCAAGTGAGGTTCAGGCTCAGTTATCTGTACACGGACCTCTAAAAAAGGATCCAGCATAGCACACTCTTCTGAACCCGACCTATCGGGCAGCGACACTAGATTTTTAATAGCTTGTTCTGGGAGACAAGATCCCGACTCTGGAATACTCATTAGACGTACCAGAGGCTGATATTCTATCTTGTCGATCGAAACGGTTTCTCCTTGATCCACCACAACTTTGACCACACCATGCTTGTAGTGCTTTTCAGCAAAAGACATGGATAGTGGACTTCCTGCATAACGGATGTGTTCACAACCATCAATACGTTGAGCTTTATGTATATGGCCAAGTGCTGTATAATTAAGTTCTTTAAAAACATCTACAGAAACAGATTCTAACCCACCTACTATAATTCGCTCACTTCGTTCATTGTCCTCATCCACAAACTTCACTGCCAGTAAGTGCCCCATAGCAATCAAGGCTTGCTGGCTAGTTCGCTTCTTTTGAGCCACTTCTATGAGTTCACTATACAATGCCCTTACGCCTGCACTGTGAGGGTTGGCTGCGTCTACACGTGGATAATCTCCTTGCCTTAGATAAGGTACAGCCAAGCAATAGGCCTCTACCTCCTCTTGCTTGTTATACAAAGGAATAATCATTTGTTCGTAATCAATTACTCCTTCCTTACGAGGCACCACACCTTGCACATAAACATGTCTATCTTCTAAGATAGGTAAAGGAGCTTCTAACCTTGAAGCAGAATCGTGATTACCTGCGGTTATGACGAGTTGCAAATGAGGTACCTCCTTTTTTACTTGCCTGATAAATGAGTAAAATTGGCGCTGAGCCTCAGCTGATGGATTGGACACATCAAAGACATCTCCTGCCACCAGAAGCACATCTATATCTTCTTTTTTTATCACATCAATAAGCCACTCAAAAAAATGAGCATGCTCATGGTATCGCTCTGAGCGAAAGAAAGTCTGACCAATATGCCAATCGGCTGTATGTAGAATAGAAATCATAAGTCTTGTCTTTACCGATAAAGTTACAGATAAAAAGAGACAATACTATTTATTTTATTTACATTTGTTATACTAAATCAGCTTAAAATGCGTATTGTTTATCTACTCTATGTTTTACTTATAGCAGTTCCAGTACTGCTAATTGCTACTATCCTAACAGCTTTAATCACCATAATCGGATCCATTGTGGGCAATCCGAGATACTGGGGATATGTACCTGGTAAGATTTGGTCTAAGGTGATATGTACTGTCTTGTTAATACCTGTCACTGTAGTAGGTAGAGAACACCTTTCACCAGATAAGTCATATGTCTTTGTAGCCAACCATCAAGGTGCTTTTGACATCTTCTTAATATACGGCTACATCCATCGAAACTTTCGCTGGATGATGAAAAAAAGCCTACGAAACATCCCTCTTGTAGGCAAGGCTTGCGCCAATGCCGGACATATTTTTGTGGATCGTTCTGGTCCTAAAAAAGTAAAAGAATCTATTATTCAAGCTAAAGAATCACTTGTTGATGGAGTATCTGTAGTTATATTTCCAGAGGGTGCACGCACCTTCACAGGCCATATGGGCTACTTCAAGCGAGGAGCCTTTCAGTTGGCAGCCGACTTAGAACTAGATGTGGTACCTCTTACCATCAATGGATCCTTTAATATCTTAGCTCGAACAGCAAAACTCCCTCACCGACACCCCCTTCAGCTTACTATTCATCCACCTATCCCTTTCAAAGGACATACAGGAAAGGATATTAAAGCTACATTAGACGAGGCATACCAAGTCATCGAATCGGGGCTGGTAGAAGAGTATAGAGGTATGGTAATCAATGAAGATCAAGAAGTTATTGATTAAAACTAGTATTACCCTCACTACAAATCCAAGCATTTCAAGAATGCGATGTTTATGTAAACTTTTTGTCGTTTTATTATAATAGTAATTTATATTTTACATATATTGCAATACTTTCACAATTGAAGGTGTTCTATACTATTATTAACTAAAACAAATGTTATGAAAAAGTTTGTATTGGCTCTCGCTCTTGTATGCGTGTGTATCGGAACAAAAGCACAGGGACTAAAAGGAACCTGGTTTGCAGGTGGTAACTTAAGCTACACAAAAACAGAGTTTTCAACAAAAGCTAGTGATGATTTAAATGCCAAAGCATTTACAATTATGCCATTAGCTGGTAAGTTTATTGCACCAACAGTTGCGGTAGGAGGTGCTCTTGGCTATACACATTCTGATACTGATGGGCTTAAAAACAACACTTTTACAGTGATGCCTTTAGCTAGAAAGTATTGGAACATAAGTGGAAATCTCTATGTGTTCGGACAAATGGCTTTACCTCTAGCCTTTGGCAAAATTAAAAATGACATGCCTGACATAGATACTTTTGGTATGCATTTAGAAGTTTCCCCAGGCTTTGACTTAATTGTAAACGACTGGATGACTATTGAAGCCTACTTTACCTTATTCAGTACAGGTTTTAGCCGTGTCAAACAAGATGGAACATCTGCTACAAACTGGACCTTCAAGGGAGAAACCATCAATGGTAGATCTTTTGGGGATATGACCGTAGGTGTAAAGTTTTTATTTTAAACTAAGTATTTACAAATTAAAAATGTTGGGGCAACCCAACATTTTTATTCTATTTACAACCCTTCTCATTCTATACTCAGCTGATTCTTCTCTATCATAGCTTTATCCTGCTTTTTCAAACTCATTTGATAGTAAGGTACAGGATTATCATGATCACCCAAATACATACGAGCTGTTACTGTGAACTGTGTGTTCACCAATGAAAGCTCTGCTTGCTTGTAAGTAGTCTGCACATCAGCTATATCTAAGAAGGTATGAAACACGACATTACTTGCTACGGGTTTCAAACGATTGTTGATGGCTCTCGCATATTTATCAGGATAAACCTTCTTGTATATAGGTGAGAACCAAGCTATAAAAGGTACTCGTAATTGGTAATAAGTAGGATTGGGAGATGCATGCAGAAAACGTTCCCGCTCATCATCCATAATATCTTCGCCGTGATCGGAAATATAGAGAAAAGATGAACAACTCTTAGATTCGGATAATAAGTCGCCGATTCGAGATAGGAAATAATCGGTATAAAGAATGCTATTGTCGTAAGCATTGACCATCTGCTCCTTATTTTTCCTGTCGATACGTGAAAACTCATCGGGTGTAAACTTCTTAAACTCCTTGGGATAACGTTCTCCATAATTAAAATGTGAGCCATAGGTATGCATCACAACTAGAAGGTTCCCAGTTGTATGTTCAATGTAGTGCTCCAACCTATCTAATAATATCGTGTCATAATGATTTGTCTGCATCACTTGAGAACGATAGTACTCCGTATAAGTAGCTTCACGAGCAAAGAACTCAACAAAAGAGCCGTTTTTAGCCTGATTAGACAGAAAAACACTGGTAAAGCCAGCCTCATTAAAAGCTTGAACTAAACTTTTTTGTTGGTATATGCAGTTGTAATTCTCGGCAGATGCTGCTGAAAGTAAAATAGAAACGCTTTTATGTGTAGTGTTAGACTGCGTTAGTACATCTCTAAAAGTCACAACGCCAGGATCTGCAGCTAGGCGTGGATTCGTTTCTCGCTCATAGCCATATAGGCTCCAGTTATCCGCTCTGGCCGTCTCCCCTATTACCAAAACATATATTTCACGTTCATCGGTACGCTTATCTGCTTTTGAAGCAGCAAAGCTAAACCCTTTGGATGTGTTAGGGTAGTTATTGACCTTTTGCAATTTATTTATAGCAAAACCCATATTGTAGAAAATGTTGGCTGGATACACATTTTCATGTAGTGTAAATCGCTTTGTGTTCACATCTTGAGCAGAAGTAAATAAAAAACAAGATGCAACAAAACCGATAATCCCTAGCACTAGGTTGTTCCTCCTAAAGTAAGGACTAAAGTAAATCTTTTTGCGAAATAGATATATGGTAGCTCCTATAAACAGGATGTAAGTGAAACAAACT
>JASLIW010000084.1 GCA_030152865.1 Bacteroides sp. | reverse complement strand
ATGGTTGTGGACAATAACGGCACCAACCATAGGATTGGGTGCAGCATGTAGTTTTCCAGATTTTGCGAGCTGTATGCAGCGTTGCATAAATTTTTCTTTGTCCCTCTTAGTTAGGCTACTCATCATAAAAGTGTTATTTTTGTTAGTAAATATGAGAAATAAATGCGTAGAATAAAAACATATATATACGATTCACTTCAGTCGATATACAATCCACAAGAGATTAAAAGTATGTCTATGGTAGTATATCGAGATATCTTAGGTCTAAAAGAGATGGATATCTACTTAGGCAAAGATATTAAATTATCTCGAAGCCAGAGGAATCGACTTAAGCGAAGTTTAGAGCGGATTCAAAAGCACGAACCCATACAATATGTAGCTGGAGTTGCTGACTTTTATGGTTCTCGTTTTCGGGTAGAGCCAGGTGTTTTAATTCCTAGACCAGAAACGGAGGAGCTAGTAGATCTTATTCTGCATGAAAACAGTGGAGAGTTCTCCCTATTAGATATCGGCACAGGAAGTGGTTGTATCGCAATCTCTGTGGCCAAGAACAGCCCAGAAGCTCAAGTAGAAGCTTGGGATATTTCAGATCAGGCATTGAAAATTGCTCGATACAATAATAAAAAAAATGGGACTAAGGTGCGGTTTAGAAGACAAAACATTCTTACCTATACCTCTCGTCGGCGTAAATTTGATGTTATTGTGAGTAACCCGCCCTATGTAACCTATGCCGAAAAGAAGTTTATGGATCGAAATGTTTTAGACTGGGAGCCAGCCGAAGCATTATTTGTAGAAAACCACAATCCCTTGCTGTTCTATAATCGCATAGGTGAGGTAGGAAAGCATCTCTTACGTAAAGATGGAGGGAGGCTCTATTTTGAAATAAACCAAGCTTATGGGGAGGATGTGGCTTGCTTATTAGAGCAAAAAGGATATAAAAACATTCAAGTATTAAAAGATCTTTTTGGAAAGGATCGAATAGTAGTTGCTGAACGATGAAGAATGAAAAAAAGGTCAAGGAGGCACTTTTGAGACTGTCTTCTTACTGTGCGTCTGCAGAACGATGTGAGAGTGATGTCCGTAAGAAGCTAGAGAGACGAGATCTGGCTGAAGACGAGATTAGTTATATCATAAACTACCTAACTAAAGAAAACTTTCTAAATGAATCTCGCTATGCTTTGGCCTATGTAAATGATAAGTATAAATTTTCTAAGTGGGGAAAGCGAAAGATAGCTCAAGGTTTGTATCTCAAAGGAATACCTCAGGAGTGTAGTCAAGAAGCCCTAGCAGCTATCGACCAGTCTGAATATTTAGAAAACCTCAGGGCTATTTTAGCAGCAAAGAAGCGAACAGTAAAAGCGAAGAATGACTATGAGCTCAAACAGAAGCTGGCTCGCTTTGCCTTAGGTAGAGGGTTTGATTATGGAGATATTATGCAGTTCTTACCTGAGCTGGAAGACGAGTCTTAATAAAACACTCGGAAAGATCTACCTATTTGTGTGAGCAAGGAGCCTAAATAAAGACTTTTAAACTTTCCTAATCCAATCCGTTTCTCTACATTTGTAATCTGAATATTTACCTACTTCAGAATTATAATTATGAGAACTTTAGAAAAGTTATTCGCTGAGAAACTACTTAAAATCAAGGCTATTAAACTTCAGCCAGCTAATCCCTTTACCTGGGCCTCGGGATGGAAATCTCCCTTTTATTGTGATAATCGCAAAACATTATCTTATCCTGCTTTACGCAACTTTGTTAAAATAGAGATTGCACGTGTAATCATGGAACAATTTGGACAGGTAGATGCTATTGCTGGTGTTGCTACAGGTGCTATTCCACAAGGAGCTATGGTGGCTGATTTGCTTAACCTACCCTTTGTTTATGTGCGTAGCAAACCCAAAGGACATGGCTTAGAAAACCTCATAGAAGGAGAGTTAAGACCAGGAATGAAGGTAGTGGTTATTGAAGACCTTGTTTCAACAGGAGGAAGTAGTCTAAAAGCAGCAGAAGCAATTCGTAGAGATGGCTGTGATGTGATAGGAATGGTTGCTGCATTCACCTATGGCTTCCCCGTATCTGAAAAAGCCTTTAAAGAAGCAGGTATCCCACTTGTAACCTTGACAAATTATGAAGCCGTGTTAGAAACAGCTTTGAATACAGGGTATATTCAAGAGGAGGACATTGAGATTCTTGATGAGTGGAGAGCTGATCCAGCTAATTGGGATGCTTAAATAAATGAATTGAGTATTTGAAAATCATAAATAAAAGAGAAGAGCATTCGGACTTTAGTTTGAGTGACTCTTCTTATTTTTTATATCAAAAAGATAAGAACATGAGCAAATTTGAAAGTTCAGTAAAGGTAATACCCTTTTCGCAAGAGCGAGTATATGCTAAGATATCTGATTTAAGCAATTTAGAATCTGTTAAAGATAAACTACCAGAAGACAAAGTAAAGGATCTATCTTTTGATTCAGATTCGATTAGTTTTCATGTAAACCCTGTAGGGACTATTCGTTTAGAAGTAGTTGAGCGTACTCCTTCTAAATGCGTAAAGTTTGCAACAACAGATTCTCCATTGCCCTTTAAACTCTGGGCGCAAGTAGTTCCAACTACTGCTGAGGAGTGCAAGATTAAAGTAACTATAGATGTTGAAATGAATCCTTTTATAGCAGGTATGGTGAAAAAACCGCTTATGGATGGCCTAGAGAAAATGGTAAGTATGCTATCCATGATTCAATATTAAAATAGGGGCGTAGCATGGCACAAAAACTTTGGGAAAAATCAACAGAGGTCAATAAACGTATTGAGCAATTCACAGTTGGCCGAGATAGAGAGTTAGATCTTTTTTTAGCTAAGCACGATATTATGGGCTCTTTAGCACACACCAAAATGTTGGCTCATATAGGTTTGCTTGAACAAGATGAATTAGAACAAATACATCGAGAACTGCGTAAGCTTTATGAGCTAGCCGAGCAGGGAGAGTTTGTGATTGAAGAGGGAGTTGAGGATGTGCACTCTCAGGTTGAATTGATGCTTACTCGTCGACTGGGAGATGTAGGAAAGAAAATCCATAGTGGGCGCTCTCGCAATGATCAGGTTTTAGTCGATCTAAAACTGTTTACTCGTGAGGAAATTCGGGAAATAGCATCCGATCTGAATACGCTATTTGAGGTCTTGATTGCACAAAGTGAGAAATATAAGACTGTTTTGATGCCAGGCTATACTCACCTTCAAATAGCGATGCCCTCCTCTTTTGGGCTTTGGTTTGGTGCCTATGCAGAAAGTCTAGTTGATGATTTATACTTTCTGCAAGCAGCTTATCGCATGTGTAACCGAAACCCTCTGGGATCGGCCGCAGGCTATGGTTCTTCTTTTCCTTTGAATCGTAGTATGACTACTGAGCTGCTTGGGTTTGACTCAATGAATTACAATGTGGTATATGCGCAGATGGGAAGAGGTAAGTTAGAGCGTAATGTGGCCTTCGCTATGGCATCTATTGCGGGTACTCTGGCTAAGCTTGCTTATGATGCCTGCTTGTTTAATAGCCAGAACTTCAACTTCATTAAGCTGCCTGACGAGTGTACTACTGGATCAAGTATTATGCCACACAAGAAAAATCCCGATGTTTTTGAGCTTATACGAGCTAAGTCAAATAAAATCCAGAGTTTGCCGCAGCAGATTATGCTCATTATGAACAATCTCCCTTCGGGCTACTTTAGAGATCTTCAGCTCATAAAAGAAGTATTTGTTCCCGCTTTTCAAGAGTTGAAAGACTGCTTAGAAATGACCACTTACATTATTGGAGAAATGAGGGTAAATCCTAGTATCCTAGAAGACGATAAGTATCTTCATATCTTCAGCGTAGAAGAGGTAAACCGTTTGGTATTGGAGGGAGTTCCATTTCGGGATGCTTATAAGCAGGTCGGTTTAGCTATCGAAGCAGGTAAATTCTCTCCTGCCAAAGAGGTCAACCATACGCACGAGGGAAGTATTGGAAACTTATGCAATGAGCAGATAGTAGCCCTAGAAAAAAACATTCTAAAAGAGTTTGATTTTTATAAAGTTCAAGCTGCTGAAAAAGAACTACTTAAAAGGTAGGGCTAGTTGGTGATTACTTTTTATGAAAAAATAATCCTTGAAATATTTGGTGAAAATGAAAAAGGCACATATCTTTGCACCCGTTGAAACGCGGAAATAGCTCAGTTGGTAGAGCACAACCTTGCCAAGGTTGGGGTCGCGAGTTCGAGCCTCGTTTTCCGCTCTACGCAAAGATCGCTGCTCGAATGGTGGAATCGGTAGACACGAGGGACTTAAAATCCCTTGGCTATTGCAGCTGTGCGGGTTCAAGTCCCGCTTCGAGTACAAAAGCTCACAATCGTAAGATTGTGAGCTTTTTATTTATCCAAAGATTCTCGTCTTCATCCATCTTTATGCTTTTGTCCCTTTTTATATC
>JASLIW010000058.1 GCA_030152865.1 Bacteroides sp. | reverse complement strand
GCTAATCAACTATTTGATGGGTATCAACTAATGATGGATGCAGGTGATGCAACAAGTATCGAGCTAAACAAAATCAAGCTAGAAAAACTGAACATCCAAACGGAACATACGCTCAATCGGTCAGAGTTGGAAAATAAGTATACCGAGTTAAAAGAGCTAAACGGTAATCAGCCCATTAGCTTTGAGAGAAGTACTTATCCACACTTAGATTTGCCTGCTTATGAGGTGATCCGAGATGAGTTTCTAAACACAAGCTATGCCTTAAAAAGCGCACAAAGTGAGTATGAGTCTGCCCAAAAGCAAATCGCGGTAAATAAAGCGGGTTGGCTGCCAAGCCTGTCTATTGGCTACCGCCGAAACGGAGGGAGCAATGGACACTCTAATGGTTTATCTGTGGGGTTCTCTATCCCACTATTCAACAATAGAGGCAAAGTGAGTAGCGCCAAGGCAACTGCTTTAAGCAAGGCTTTTACCCAAGATTTGGTGCAAAACCAGTTGCTTTCTGAGCTTAATCAAGCCTATCAAGATGCGCTCTATATGAAAGAACAGATCCAAGCTTACGACGGTGCTGTTGATGTGCCAGAGATACTTGCACTCTTAGAGAAAGCCTTGGACGGTGGAGAGCTCAACATGACCACCTATTTTGTAGAAGTAGCAACAGTTTACCAAAGCGCTCAAAACTACATTCAAATCAACAATAGGTATCAGAAACAATTGGCCAAACTTTACAAGCATCGCCTATAGAGTTTTGATTTCATCGGGCAAATAACCACTTCTAATCCTCCACGGAGCAGGATATAAGTTGTTGGAACGATTGCCCAGGTGTTTGACAAATCCCAGAGGAAGCTGTTTGTAAGTAAGTAGGACAAATCCTTTAGAGGTCGTTGCTGCTAGAGCAATGGCCTCTTTTCGTAGGTAGCTTATGGCCTGTTCATAACTCAGCTCTACCTGAGAGAAAGCGGCCTCCTTGTAAAGTGCACTAAAAGCCAATGCTGGATGCGGTAAACAACTTTTACCCTTTAAATAGGCCAGAGGGGTACCTGCATGAATCAGATGAAACTTATACTGTTTAAGCACATCTAAAACAGCAAAGTATTGTTTTCTAAAAACGAAGCAAGTCTCATCCTCTATCAAAAGGTCATAAGAATCATCCACGCTAACCCAATCCTTAGCAGGCTGAAATAAGCGCTGATGAATGGCAGCTTGTGCTGTCAATTTTTTCTTCTTCTTTTTTTTGGACTTGGTACAAGCTGGAACTTGCTGACCATCAGATAAAGGCTTGCGTAGAGCTGCCACAAAGAATCCTTCCCCTTTCGTTTTATGAGGTAGGAAGCGGTAGCTATACTGCTCAAAGCCCTGCAGAGCTGGACTAATATTCCAATTTGAGTCAGTAGTCACGGCCAGTGATTCAGCTCCTAAGGTATCTATTATCCACTGTACGTTCTCTTCATTTTCCTTACTATTGAATGTACAGGTGCTGTAGATAAATAAACCTCCCGGTTTGAGGTTCTGCCAAATAGAGCTAACGATTTCTCGCTGTCTTTGCCAGCAGACCTCCACATTTTGTGGACTCCACTCTTCAATAGCAGCTTCATCTTTACGGAACATTCCCTCACCCGAGCATGGCACATCGGCCAAAACAACATCAAAGGAAAGAGGAGTCTTCTCAAAATCAACTGCACTATTGTTGGTTACAAGCACATCAGGATGCCCCCACTTCAATATATTCTCAGAAAGAATTTGGGCACGCTTACTCACTATTTCATTAGCTACCAGTAAACTTCCCTCAGGCAAAAAACCACGTAACAAGCTTGATTTACCACCAGGAGCAGCACAAAGATCCAGTGCCAAAACCGGCTTAGTCTTATCTAAGTGTTGTTCTAAAATATGAGCTATAAACATGGAAGAGGCTTCTTGCACATAATAAGCTCCCCCATGAAATAAGGGATCAAAAGTGAAAGTAGGCCGCTCTGATAAGTAGTAAGCATTAGAGCACCAAGGAATAGCCTCTCTTTTTTCGCTAGCAAAAGCTAATCCATAGCGTTTTATTTTTGATGTATTTAGACGAACACTTACAGGTGCAGAAGTTTCTAACGACTTAAACAGCTGCTCTGCTTCATCTACTCCCAACAGCTTTTCTATAGAAGATGTAAAAGACTCTGGTAAATTCATGACTTTATATTTGAATTTGCAAATATCTTATTTTTCAAAAGCTTACACAACTATCTGTAGAATTATTGTAGCTTGACCTCTCCCTTCTTGTTAACTTTTCTTTTAAGGAATTAGTTAATTAAAAGAGAGATAAGTTATACCTTTGCACACTATATATTAAAAAAAACACGTTTTGAGATATCACATAACATTACTACTGATACTTATCCTTGGTATAAGTAATAGCCATGCACAAAACGACTTACAAAGTGACTCCATATTTGTCTCATTCTTAAAGTCAAAAGATATTCCGATTACAGACAACAATGATATTGAGCTACTACCTAGTGGAGCCATCAAGTTTGAAGATCTTTTTGAGCACATAAAAAAGGCGCAACACCACATTCATTTGGAGTATTTTAACTTTAGAAATGACTCCATAGCCAAGCTTACCTTCGACTTATTAGCCCAAAAAGCTAAAGAAGGTGTAGAAGTTCGTGCTCTTTTTGATGCTTTTGGTAATTTCTCAAACAATAAACCCCTCAAAAAGAAGCACCTCAAAGCAATAAGAAAAAGAGGAATCCAGATTGTAAAATTTGACCCCATGCGATTCCCCTACATCAATCACGCCATGCATCGTGATCACCGCAAAATTGTCATTATAGATGGTATTATTGGCTATACAGGAGGTATGAATATTGCTGATTACTACATTGAGGGATTACCCAAACTAGGAGCTTGGCACGATATGCACCTTCGGGTAGAAGGAAGTGCTGTAAAATACCTGCAAGAGATTTTTATAAACACCTGGAACAGTGAAACAGGACAACACATTGGTGGTCCTGAGTACTATCCTAATCCTATCCAAATACCTAAAGACTTGCATAAGCCTACTGCTATTGTAGATAGATGGCCTAAAAAGACTCCTAAGATCATGCGAGAAAGTTATAAAAGTGCCATACTTTCTGCACAACACAATATTCGCATCATCAACCCATATTTTCTACCCACTAGGTCTATTAGGAAAGCACTGAGGAAAGCACTCAAAAAAGGTGTCAAGGTAGAAATTATGATTCCTTTAAAATCCGATATTCCTTTTACGCCAGCAGCCTCATTCCACATTGGAAATAAATTGCGCAAAAAAGGGGCCGATATCTACCTCTTCAATGACGGCTTTCATCACACCAAGATCATGACCGTAGACGAAACGTATTGCACTGTAGGTAGTGCGAACCTAAACAGTCGCAGTTTAAGATACGACTACGAAACCAATGCTTTTATTTTTGACAAAGAGATAACCAAACAACTGGATGAGCTCTTTATACGTGATACAGCAAAAAGTATTAAGATGACTAAAGAATTGTGGAAGAAACGTTCGTGTTGGAAGAAGTTTGTAGGCTGGTTTGGATATCAGCTAACACCATTTCTCTAAACAGCAGAATGTCTATATTAACCCCAAAGCATCGCTACATTCTTCATCCATTTTTAATACCTTTGCATAAACCAGATTGAGATTATTAGCCCATGAAACAGTATTTAGACTTATTACGCCGTGTGAAAGAGGAAGGTACGAGCAAAGAAGATCGTACAGGGACAGGTACTATCAGTGTCTTTGGACACCAGATGAGATTTAACTTAGCGGATGGATTTCCCTGTTTAACCACCAAAAAGCTCCACCTACGCTCCATCATCCATGAGCTTCTGTGGTTCTTAAAAGGAGATACCAATGTAAAATACTTGCAAGATAATGGGGTCCGTATATGGAATGAGTGGGCAAACCCTGATGGATCACTGGGGCCTATTTATGGCTATCAATGGAGATCATGGCCGGGCTACCAAGGAGAAACCTTTGACCAAATCAAAGAAGCTATTCGTATGATTAAGGAAACACCTGATTCAAGGCGAATCCTGGTCAGTGCTTGGAATGTGGGTTGCTTAGATCAAATGAACCTCCCCCCTTGTCACATCCTCTTTCAGTTTTATGTGGCCAATGGAAAGCTAAGCCTGCAACTTTATCAGCGAAGTGCAGATATTTTCTTAGGTGTTCCTTTCAATATTGCTTCTTATGCCTTATTATTAATGATGGTAGCGCAAGTTACTGGCTTAGAAGCAGGAGAGTTTATTCACACACTTGGAGATGCCCACATCTATAAAAATCACTTGGAACAAGTAGATCTTCAGCTTTCACGCACAGCTCGTTCACTACCAACGATGCAAATAAACAAAGCGATTAAAGAGATAGATGCGTTTTCATTTGATGATTTCCAACTTATCAACTATAATCCTTATCCGCATATCCCTGGAAAGGTTTCGGTTTAAAAAAGAAGAATCTTATGCCTACAATAACACTAATAGCAGCCATAGATAGAAATTACGCAATAGGTAACAAGAACCAACTGCTCTATCGGCTCCCCAACGACCTAAAAAGATTTAAGGAACTCACTACTGGACACACACTGATTATGGGGAGAAAGACCTTTGAATCATTGCCTAAAGGGGCTTTACCGCATCGTAGAAATATCGTTCTATCTAAAACATTAACTACAGCTTATCCAAACACAGAACTGTTTGATTCCCTTGAAACGGCATTAAAACACTGCGCCAGTGACGAGAAAGTATTTGTGATGGGTGGTGAAAGGGTATATAAGGACACGCTAGCCTTGGCGCATGTGCTAGAGCTTACAGAGATAGATAGTGAGGTAAAGCAAGCAGATGCTTATTTCCCTGTTTTTGACAAAAAAGAGTGGATAGAGCAAAAGCGTATTACTCATCCTGCAGATGACAAACACGCTTTTGACTTTTACTATGTTACCTATGTAAAAAAGACTAGCTAAACTTCGTCAGACAAAGTTTCATCTAAAGGAATTTGACGATTAATAACCTCATTAAAGGAAATCAAAGTTTCTGTCCGAGCTAAATCCAAAGGCTTGAGCTTAGAGTGAATGATTTTTAGCAGATGATTGTTATTATGAGCATAGATTTTGATAAATATATCATATCGACCTGTCGTAAAGTGACACTCAACAACCTCGGGTATAGCACGTAAAGCTGCAACAGCATCTTCAAAGTTATTACGATCTTTTAAAAACAGACCAACATAGGCACAGGTATTAAAACCTATTTTTTCGGGCTCAAGGTTGTACTGAGAACCCTTAATGACACCCACATTAATTAGCTTTTGAATGCGCTGATGAATAGCGGCTCCTGAGACCTTGCACACACGAGCAACCTCTAAAAAAGGGATACGTGCATTCTCAGAAATGAGCTTTAATATTTGTCTATCCAAAGCATCTAATTCATAATTACTCATAACAGTCTCTATTTAATTGCTATTTACTAACAAAGGTAGCATATAATCAGTAAATAGTCAGCATATAAACTTGATAAACTTATAGCTACTAGAACCATTAGATATTCGTATATTTACATACTTTGAAAACCAATTTATTATGAAAAGAATAATATTCATTTTAGGTCTATGTATCTCTATTGTTTCACAGGCACAAACTTTCGAAAAGTTTTTTGAGCACAAAACCCTGCGAATAGACTATATATTTAGTGGAGACCACAAAAAACAAGAGATTAGTGTAGACGGTTTGGTTTCCTACCCCCACTGGGCTGGCAAAACACAGCATTTAAATCACAATCCGCTAAGAGGAAATGGCAGCATAGAAGTCAAGGACAAGGAAAGCCAGCAACTCATCTATACCAACTCATTCTCATCGCTTTTTCAAGAATGGTTAGACACTGAAGAGGCCAAGCAAACCAAAAAAGCCTTTGAGAACACATTTCTAATACCCTACCCTAAAAACAAAGTTGAAGTAACTCTAAAACTTTACAATTTGGCTCAAGAAAAGATAGCAGAAATGTCTTTTATAGCCGATCCAAATGATATTCTAATCGAAAAAAAAGGAAGTGAAAACATAACTCCCTACCGCATACTTCACCGAGGAAGTGTCAAGAACCCCATACAGGTTGCTATTTTGGCAGAAGGTTATACTGCACCACAGCTCGGACAGTTTTATGTCGATGCAGAAAAGGCAATGAAAAGTATCTTTGCACACGAACCATTCAAGAGCAAAAAGGAAGCTTTTAATTTTGTTGCTGTCGGAAGTATTTCTGAAGACACTGGAGTGAGTATTCCTAGACAAGGAAAATGGCGTAATACAATATTTAAATCACATTTTGATACTTTTTATTCAGACAGATACCTCACTACACGCAATGTAAAAGCTATCCATGACGCATTAGCTGGCATACCTTATGAGCACATTATCATTCTAGCCAATACTGATGAGTACGGAGGAGGTGGTATTTACAACTCATATACCCTTACAACTGCGCATCATGAAGACTTTGAAGCTGTAGTTGTACATGAATTTGGCCATAGCTTTGGTGGCTTAGCTGATGAATATTTTTATGAACAAGATGTCATGTCAGATGTTTATCCACTCGATATAGAACCTTGGGAGGCTAATATCACAACATTAAAAAATTTCGATGCTAAGTGGAAAGCTCAGTTAAAACCTAAAACTCCTGTGCCTACACCGATAACTGAAGCTAAACGCTATCCTATCGGAGTATATGAAGGTGGTGGATATTCAAGCCAAGGCATCTATCGCGCCTCGCATGACTGCAGAATGAAAACAAATACCTACCCTGAGTTTTGCCCAGTCTGCCAAACAGCACTGCTCAAGTTGATTAATTTTTACACAGAAGATAAAACAAATAAATAAGCTAGATGATCCAATTAAAACGTATAAGAACAAGCGATCAAGAACTATATAAGTATGCAGAACGCTTACTAACCACTTCATTTCCTCTCGAAGAATACAGACCACTCAGCCAGTGGAGAAAGTATACCGATGAAAATGAACAGTTCTACAATAATATCATTTTAGACCAGGGCAAACCTGTAGGTATTATAAGTTTTTGGGACTTAGGTAATTTCTACTACATAGAGCACTTTGCTATCGATGAGGAGCTGCGCAATAAAGGATATGGACAAACGGTCTTAGATCTACTTGAAAAGAACTATGATATTCCTATGATACTGGAAGTAGAGCTACCCACCAATGCCACAGCTCAACGAAGAATTATATTTTATCAGCGCTATCATTTTGAGGTATGGGATAGAGAGTATGTCCAACCCCCATATCGCCCTAATGGTGCAGCTGTCCCTATGATGCTGATGAGTCGAGGAAACTTATCGTGTGAGAAAGATTTTGATGCAGTTCAGACTAAATTATATCAGGTAGTTTATCACGTAGCAGAGGATTAATCCTCATCCCCAAAGATCCCTGCACAAACTTATTTGCACAGGGACCTTTGCCTCCTACATCCCTGACAGATGCCTGCTCTGTCCCTGAACTAGTTATTAAAGCAAAAAGAAGGTGCTCCCCACTTGGGAAGCACCTTCTTATTTAGTCTATTTTGATCTGTATCTTACTTGATATCGGTTGGATTTACCTTATCCATATCGTTGTAATCTAGGTTCTCGCCTGCCATACCCCAGATGAAGGTATAGTTGCTTGTTCCTGCACCTGCATGGATTGACCACTCTGGTGAGATGACACTCTGCTCGTTGTGCAAGAAGATGTGACGTGTCTCTTGTGGTTGGCCCATGTAGTGACATACTGCT
>JASLIW010000033.1 GCA_030152865.1 Bacteroides sp. | reverse complement strand
CTTGACGCCCTTGGATGGCTGAGTCAAAGTAGCAGAAAAACTCTTTTACGATGGGTACTTCTAGTTTTTGCCCATCTTTGAGGGTGATCGCTAAGGCCTGATCGGTAGCTTCTACCTTTTGGAAGAACTGATCTTCTGCAGCCTCAGGAACAGCCTTGACAGGCTCCCCTGCCTCATTCAATACAGCCGTATAGCTTTTGCCTGCATCTGTACTTACTTCCCAATACGACTTGGCATTGATGCGAAAGCGTGGCGTCTGTCCGTCTTCACCTCGAGCTTGTACAGGCTTGCCAGCTACCAGAATCTGCTCAAACTGCTCCCCATCGTAGCTCACCTGCCAAAAGCCATCGGCATCTATCCCGATTTGTAGGGCGAGTTCTTTCTTTTCAGCTCGCTCAGCCAAGCGCAGGGTCTCCCCATTGCTTAGCTTTAGCGTATAGATGGCCTGCTGAGCATCATAGCTCAGCTCGGAGATGCTGATTTGCTCTTGTGCCAACTTTTGCAAGGCCTCTAAGTTGCTGTTTAGGCCTTTGGTCTGTTCTTCAAGGGCCGTTACCCGATCCAGTAGCTGGGCGGTATCTCTTTTTAAATCGTCTGTGTTTTCACTACAGCTGCTCCATCCTAAAGTAGCAGCTAGTATCCATAGGTATCCTATCTTTTTCATACTATTTTAGTTTAAAGTGTTGTCTATTTTAATGCGCTAAGCCAAGCGGGTACATAACCTAAGCGATGCAGAAGCTGGGCTTCGTAAAGTGAGGCAGGTTCTACCTTCTCTCCCTGGCTTTCCAAGCGTTTGAGCTGCTTTTCGGGCTCGCCAAATACAATGGATTCGCCGTGGAAACCCACAATGGTGGGCGGTAGGTTTTTCCACCAACGGTTATTGACATCCCACCAGATGAAGCGACCACCCCAAGAGCGATCATACTTCACACGAGTAGCATTCATATTCCAGATGACTAAATCGTCTAGGTGGTTGGGGAGCTGCACCTCATCTCCACCCTGTCTCCAAGGGATAAATGCACCCTTGCAGTGGTCGATGAGTGTGGCACGGGGCTGAGTGGCATGGGATTCAAAACAGCCGTCTTGCCCCCAGTGCACATTCCAAATTACTGCCCCCATACTCTGCTTAGAGGCTCCACAAGCGTGGTATTGACCTGCACCATACAGTATGGTGTTGCCTATGCTTCCATTGCTAGTGAGTGCTTCGTAGCCGTCCGATTTATCTCTCACCTTTCCGATAAACACGCGCGAAGAGGCCTGCGAGCGAATGGCTGAGTGTCCTCGATTGCCACGTATCTCTACATCATAGACCGAAACATTGGCCGAGCTTGTGATGGAAGAGGCTTCGCTGACACTGACAAAATCTACCCGACGCATCCAAGAGTTGGTCAGACGTACCATATCTACAATCTTGAAGGCTCCATCGTCTGCAGCACTCGCGTGATGCGCAAAATCGGGCTTGGCCGCCCCCTCAAAGGTGAGGTCTTCTATACCTACATTTTCGTAATGTGGGTATTTCATAATTTGCCAGTTCCATTTGGCTTCTACTGCGTGCATCAAGGGCTCCTTAAAGGTCAGCTTATTGCCCTTTATGCTTTGTACTTGGTGGTAGTCATAGATTTGCACCCCCTTATTGAGTAGATTGGTCATACGAGGCACAGCCTTCCAAGGTTGCAGCTCTTGTGCCACGAGCTCGGGGTCGTTGTTGACCAGCTGCAGACAAACCCAGTCGCCCACCTGAATACCTAGCGTAGAAGCAACGTCTACCGTAAATCCACCCTTAGGTGCATCTTGTGTTACTGTGGTAAGGGCTTGCAAGCCACTGTTGTGTTTGAGCTCGAGCATGACAGGTGCACTCCACATCTGGTCTGGGCGTTTAGGCTCATTTTGTACCTCCATCTTGATGGTAGTCTGAGCCCTACCCGCTCCCTTGATTACGTAATCCCCAAAAGTGAGGCGTAGGGGCTGGTTATTTTCTCCCTCTCCCTGCAAGATAAACTCACCCGCTGGGAAGTAGATAATGGCCTTGGCAGGGCCGTTGAGTTGATAGCGTATGGCATCTCCATCCTTACCACGTGTGGCTCCGATGGCTTCGAGTACACGAATAAAGGCTGCACGATCAGACTTTCCGTCATTGGGGATGGCTCCATAATCCATCACATTATAGACTTGGTAGCCTTGTGCCTTGAGCTCCTCTACGCTGGGAGGTGCTACTTCACCATGCTTATAGCCAGCAAAGGAGAAGTCGGGCAAAATATTGTTGGGATCGTTCGATTCAAATTCTCTCCAAGAGCGTGGAGCATTTTCGTAACGAGTGCTTGCTGTGCGTACAGGAAGCTGATACATACGGATATAACCCTCTGCTGAGGTGAGTACAAAATCGATGCTTAGTTCTTTTCCTGCCTCCAGCTGCTGAGGGGCTTGGATGGCTACTGAGCGCTCTTTGAGCTCTACCTTCCAACCCGCGGGTGCCTGTATCATCACGCGCTCTATGCCTAGCTGTTCTACCTCCCACTCCTCTTTGGCTCCAGGCATAAACAGGGCTTCTTTTTCTTCCAAGCCTAGTATGCGTAGGTAGAAACTCTCGAGTACGGGAAAACGAAATACTTCTTGGCTGCCTGCCAAGGTAAGTTTTAGCTCACTCTTAGCTTCAAGGTATTGCACTGCACTAAAGATAGAGCTTGCGCTACTGCCCTCTAGAGCGGGCATCGGTGCTCCATCTGCCAGCAAGTCTGTATAGGTATTTCCCTGATCGTAGCTCACCTGCCAGTAGCCTTGTTGTGAGATTCGAAACTGAGGGGTGATACCTTGGGCCTGGCTCGATACTGCAGCTACGGGTGCTCCCTCGTGCAAGAGGGCTTGGTAGGTGTTGCCTGCATCCCAGCTGAGCTCCCAATAGCCTTCCTTATTGATACGAATCAGAGGTAACTGCCCCTCTACAGAGCCAGCAGCAGCCAGCTCTAGCGATCTGCCATTACTGAGTTCTACCCAGTAGCCCGATTCTCGGGGGCTGATGCCCACAATTTTGACTTGTTCTTGTTGTAGTTGATTGAAGTGTGTCGCAGTCTGAGTGAGCTGCTCCAAGCTAGATTCAAGCGCAGTCACCCGCGCTTTGATCTGTTCGATATCTGCTCTGAGTTCGTCATGATCCTCCTTACAAGCCGTAAGGAAAAGGAGTATACTACCCAAGCAGCCCAAACAGAAGAGGACTCTTATGTTTTTCATACATCCAAAAATTAAGATTAAACAAAAATTAGTTTTTTAGTTTCGGATGTAAACTTATTTCTTAGCTCAAGAAGAGCTGTATAATATCGTTCAGAAAATGGATAAAATGATACAAACTGCCCTCCAAGGGGGGATAGACACTACAAAACACACTTAGAGTATTAAAGCGAGCTTGCTATTTTGCTCCAGTGTATGTACGATGTCCCGCTGCCTTTCGAAGTATTGGAAGCGCACTACCTCATTCGATTGTGTGATTGAGGAGGAGTACCTCATGAGCGACTTCAACCAGTTTTCTTGAATTTCACAAATGCCTGCATCCATAGTCTTAAACAGATTGATGGAATATCCTGGAAAGAATGAGAAGGGTTGATCATCTAGTAGCACATAGACATAGGTAGTCTCTATCTTCAGGGGGCTAACATAAATGTCTAAAAAGACATCGTCTTCAAAAGCACCCTGACTCGCTGCCAGCTCCAGACCATCTATCGATTCCAAGAGCTCCTCCATCAGCATAGATCTCTCCTCATCTGTCACTAGGCCATGGGCATGAAAGAACTGAATCTTAGAAACCGTAGAGCTGTAAAAAAACTCATCAATGATTAAGGTGCCCTTCTTGCAGTTGGAGTAAACACGGTCATATTGTTGCTGAGCCAGCTGCAACTCATTAGAGAGTTGTAGCTCGGAAAGTGGCAGTGTAGGCTTTACTCTACCTGTGGCATAAAGCCATTTGTATAGTTTAAACTTATAGAGTAGCTCTGATTTTACACTTAAGCCTATGGGCAGACTGTTGGTAGCTAGCATATACTCGGCATGTTCACAGACTTGCTCCCCTTGAAAAATTTGAATGTACTGCTCCATTTTCTTCAAACAGACATCATTGTTGTTGTCTTGCAAGTCGTTGATTTCGAACAGGGCTTTTTTGCGCAGCTTCCTCCCTAGCAGAAGATTATCTAAGGAGAAGTTTAAGTGAGATGATATCAGGGAGGCCTCCTTTAGGCTAAACTGTGTAGTACCTACGAGCCTGCGGTAGGCTGAGTTGGTACTTATTCCCAGTAAGGATGCAATAAATTCTACCTTATTTTGTTTTGCAGGCAACAACTCCTCAATTTGTGCGATGATTTGATCATGCAAACTTAGGTGTTGTTGTGTATGATTAGAATTTGTCATAGTAGTTAGGCTTTTTTACTATCTGTGCTTAGTGATGTATCATTACTTGTTAACATGACATGAAAGTATAACTTTTACTTCTTGTAGCAATGGCAGAATATCAAAACTACATGAAAGCTCAAAAATTAAAAAGACATTATTGACTACTGAAGCTTATTTATGTGCTTTTAAAAAATAATATAATATCAATATGCTAATAAATAGCCCTTTATGTCCCGCATATAGAGTATTTGGATATTATTAGTAACATAAAGAGATAGTATGAAATTGTTTACTAATCATGTTTTGATGAACTAAACCTAAACAATCATTAAGACTAATATAATATGCTCACCAATATCCTTAAAACATCTATTTTGAATATGCTGAGGAATGCTAAATCCAGCTTATATTTTCAAATATAAGCCATAGAAAGCAAGGCAAAGTCAATCCAAAACCAGTAGTGTTTTGCCATTACCTTAGCATTTATTCTGCCCCTGATCCAAGCCTCTTCCTTCCCTGACACTTGCCCCTTTTGGTCCTGATCCAAGCTCCCTCTATCAGGGACCTTTTTTATTTATATCTCAAAAGATGTTAGACTTGATGGAATTATGATTATCTTTGTGCTGTTAAAGACATTTCGTGTAGGTTTCTTCCGCATAGGTATTCTCCCCACTATTTGTTGATTTTCACATTATCCTGCTCCAAGCTCATTGAGCTATTGGTGCAGTACATTAGTAATACATGACATTTACAGAATTACAGATTATAGAGCCAGTATTGAGGGCTCTTTCAGAAAAAGGATATACAAATCCTACTCCAATACAACAAAAAGCGATAACCCCAGCCTTAGACAACCGAGACATATTAGGACTGGCCCAAACAGGCACAGGAAAGACAGCAGCATTTGCTATCCCTATTATACAGCAACTGGTATTGGCCTCGCAAGAGAGACCTCTCAGAGGTATCCAAGCACTAATTCTTACCCCAACTCGGGAGCTTGCAATCCAGATCAACGATTCTATTAAAGAGTACACCCCTTACACCAAGCTACGGCATACGGTGATTTTTGGTGGGGTAAAACAAAACGCACAAGTTAGAGCCTTAAAACAAGGCATAGACATCTTAGTGGCTACGCCAGGTAGATTGCTCGACTTGATGAATCAGGGCTTTGTTAAGCTCAATCAAGTTCAGCATTTTGTGCTCGATGAAGCCGATCGTATGCTCGATATGGGCTTTATACACGACATCAAACGTATCTTACCCAAGCTGCCTAAGCGCAAACAAACGCTTTTGTTTTCGGCCACCATGCCCAAGTCTATTGACACGCTTTCACGCAGCCTCCTAAAGAGACCTGTAAAGGTAGAAGTTACTCCTGCCTCTTCGGTGGTAGATACCATCGATCAATCCGTTTATCTACTAGAAAAGAATCAAAAGAATGACCTGCTTATCGAACTGCTTAAGGAAGATAAGGGGCAATCGGTCTTGGTCTTTTCACGTACCAAGCACGGTGCAAATCGAATAGCACGTACGGTGTCCAAGGCAGGCATTACAGGAGAGGCCATACATGGCAACAAATCTCAAAATGCACGTCAGCGTGCCTTAGAAAACTTTAAGGAACACAGAACGCAGGTGCTTGTGGCTACAGATATTGCAGCACGAGGTATTGATATTGACAGCCTAGAGCTGGTAATCAATTACGACCTACCCGATGTGCCTGAAACTTATGTACACCGTATTGGTAGAACAGGTAGAGCAGGCAATGAGGGCAAAGCCATCTCTTTTTGCTCCAAATCAGAACGTAATTTACTACGAGATATAGAAAAACTAACGGGTAAAAGACTGCCTATGACAAAGCTTAGAAGTAATTAATAAGTAAGGAGTACGCCTCCTTCATTCCTACGAATATTCACTATTAAAAAAATATATATATGGCAAAATCAAATTCTTTTAGAAAGAGAGAAATAGAAAAAAACAAAGCACAGAAACGCAGAGAAAAACAGAAAAGACGTGAAGAGCGCAAGAAGAACGCACCAGACTCTTTTGAAGATATGATTGCCTATGTAGATGAATTTGGCGTAATCACCGATACACCACCCGATCCCACTGAAGTAGAAGAAATTAAAGCCGAAGATATAGAAGTGTCTATACCTAAAGACGAGCCGATTGATGAGGATCAAGAGTTGAGCGGTCGTGTGGAGTTCTTCAACGACGACAAGGGCTTTGGCTTTATTAAAGACAAGGGCAGTGTAGAAAAATACTTCTTTCACATCAGTAATGCACCTGATATGATACGGGAAAATGACAATGTGACCTTCCGTTTGGAAAAAGGACCCAAGGGCATGAATGCCGTAGAGGTAAAGATAGTAGAGTAACACGCTTCTTTGCCTAGCACAAAATTAAAAAATGAGTAGGTACACTTTTTAGAAAAGTAATCCCTACCTTTAAACAAATAAATAACCTTTATAAAATAAAGGTGAGCTTTATCACATACCGTTCTCTACTTTTAATTTTTAATTTCAGGTTGGAGCATGTACAGTATAAATGGTTCTCATCTGATTTTATGAATTAAATTTTACAAAAAAATGAATATTTACATTGGTGGATTAAGCTACGGAGTTGACTCTGAAGGCTTAGAAGAATTGTTCGCAGCATACGGAGAAGTAAGTTCAGCGAAAGTTATTACAGATCGTTTTACAGGTCGTTCAAGAGGCTTTGGCTTTGTTGAAATGTCTGACGACGAAGCTGCATCACAAGCTATTTCTGAATTGAATGATACAGAAGTAGATGGCAGAACTATTTCTGTAACAGAGGCTAGACCTCGCGAAGAAAGACCAGCTCGTTCTTCAAACCGAGGTGGCTACAACAATAGATTCTAAGTAGAGCTTCGTAAAGAACATAGAGAAAGCCCCCTAACTTGTTAGTTAGGGGGCTTTCTTCACTTTAAACACTTCATCTATTGCAACATAAAAAACTACTCTTCTTCATTTTGCCTTGATGCATCTAGTTCTACAGAAATCTCCTTTAGCTTGGATTCGGTGATGTTGTAAAAGAACATAAAGCCTGCCGACACAAAGGTGGCTATAGCTGGGAAGATGCTCATCATCATCTGGATACCTGTTTGGGTATGGGCCGATTGCTCTGCCCCACTTACATAGCCAAAATAGGCCAGTAGCCAGCCTACTACAGCTACTCCCAAGGCACCACCTAGTTTTTGGGACATGGAGGAGGCTGAAAAGATGAGCCCTGTTGCTCGGCGGCCTGTCTTCCACTCGGAGTAGTCTGCAATATCAGCATACATCGACCACAACAAGGGGGTAACGGCTCCTGCACAGATACTAATAATAAACTGAAAGACGAGTATCAAAGGTATATTGCTATAATCTAAGAAATAGAAGAGCACACTAAATACCGTGGCTATGGCCATGGCAGCAAGGAAGGTGGCTCGCTTTCCAATCTTGTTGGAGACAGGGCTGGTTAGTAATATACCTACAATATTTGCTGCTTGCCCGAGCACTAAATAGACCGTGATGAGGGCAAGGTTAGTATTCATAAAGCTGATGTGAAAGAGATGGGTCTCTACCACATTGTACTTAAAGAAATAGACGGCTACCCCATCTCTGATGGAGTTGAACATCAAGGTAGAAATACTTGCACCAAGCAGTATCCACCAAGGTTTGTTGATGAGCAAATCCTTCAAGTCTGTCTTGATGGGGTTCTTGGCTTGCTTAATAGGTTTGACACGCTCTTTGGTCCAGGCAAAGCAAAGGAGCAATAAGACCACAGCTAGGATAGAGAAGACGATGGCAGACATCTGCCAGCCAAATTTGAGGTTGACCTCAGCGCCTGAAACATTCCACTTGCTAAAGAACTCTACCAAGGGCTCCACCAAGAGTAAAACAACAATACTACCGATAAAAGCAAAGATCATTCGGTATGAGGAGAGTTGCGTTCTTACCTTAGAATCGGGTGTCATTACCCCTAGCAATGAGGCATAAGGCACATTGAGCAGGGAATATACTATCATCATTAAGGAGTAGCTGATGTAGGCATAGACGATCTTGCCCGTTGCCGAGAGTTCAGGGGCAGTAAATGTGAGCACACCTACGAGTCCAAAGGGTATAGCCCCCCAAAGGAGGTAGGGTCTGAACATGCCCCATCTCGATTTCGTTCGGTCGGCCATGATTCCGATCCCAACATCGAGGAAGGCATCCCAAAAACGAGTAACAAAAATCATGGTACCTACCACTGCTGCACCTATACCTACCACATCGGTGTAGAAGAAGAGTAGGTACATGGTGAATAGTTTCCAAAACATGGAGAAGGCAGCATCGCCAAATCCATAGGCGACCTTCTCTCTCAAACCGACTTTCTCTGTGCTTTTATCTGCTTGTAGTATTTTCATAGTTTATTTGTTTAGCAGCTTTTTATTTTTCTCAATGAGTTCATTGACCACTTTCAAGGAGGCTGAGGTGGTATATCCATCAGCAGCTGTATGGAAGCAGTAATCCAAGAGACGATCTACAGTTGAGGTAGCTACGTGCATACGTGTATCTGATGAAGCGTAGTAGATATAGACTTTTCCGTCCTCATCGGTGATCCATCCGTTGGAGAAAAGGACATTGGAGACATCCCCTACTCGCTCTAGGCCTCTGGGGGCCATCAGGTAGCCTGCTGGCTCTGCTATTATTTTATTGGGTTCTTTTAAGTCTGTAACATACAAATAGAGTACATAACGCAGGCCATCTGCACAGTTGCGCACCCCATGAGCCAAGTGCAACCAGCCTCGGTCGGTCTTGATGGGGTGTGGCCCTTCGCCGTTCTTGGCTTCTTTGATGGTATGGTAGAAGCGCTCATTGAGCAGGGTTTCTTCTTTGACCTCTGCATGTTCGATATCTTCAATCAAGCTCCAATGAATACCTCCCCCTTTGCCAGCCTCAATAAACTCGTCTTGCGGACGGGTGTAGAGGGCATACTTCCCTTCTACAAATTCAGGATGAAGCACGACATTGCGTTGGTGGCTCTTGGAGCGCAAGTTAGGTAATCGTTCCCAGTTTTTGAGGTCTTTGGTACGAATTATTCCTGTTGATGCGATGGCCGAAGAAGTATCAGTTACGGAGCCAGGATAGGCTTGACGCTCTGAGCAGAAGAATCCATAAATCCAACCATCTTCATGCGCTGTGATGCGCATGTCATAGACGTTGGTTTCGCCCTCTA
>JASLIW010000010.1 GCA_030152865.1 Bacteroides sp. | reverse complement strand
TGTCTTTGCTTGCTTGACGGTTGTTATTGTCTTTGCGTTGATTGTTATTATTATCGTTGCGCTTGTTGTTGCGGTTGTCTTTGTTGGACTTGTTGTCTTTGTTATCTCTAAGGTCCTTTTTCTCAACAGCTTCTTTTTGCTCTTTCTGAGGAGGAGTTATTTCAGGAGTAGCCACAATTGTTTCCATTTTAGACGCTGGTTTTGTAACCAACTCTTCTATCGGAACAAAATCTTCTTGGGGTTTGCTAGCTGTGTTGGCTTTTTTAGGGCTTTGTTTTGGCTCTACTTTTTTAGTAGTAGCTGCTTCCTTTTTTGTGGTTTTTGCTTTGGGTTCAGCTTTTGTCTCCTCTTTTTTTTCTGCTGCCTTTTTACGGGGAGTTGCGGGCTTAGCTTTGGTAGGAGTTGTCTCTTTTTTCGGAGTTTCTTCTTTCTTAGTAGTTGAAGCTTTGGCCTGAGGCTTGTTTGTTGTTTTGCTTGAGCCTGATTTCTTGTCCTCTGATCGAGAAGTTTCGCCTTTTTTGTTTGCTGAGATTACTTTCTCTTTTGTCTCTTTGATTCTTGAGCGTTTCTTTTTGTTGTCGTCTTTGCGATCATCATTTTGTTTTGTCGCTTCAACTTTTTTGGTAGCACCAACAATTGCTTGTTCGTCAAGGATGCGATAAATCAATTCTTCTTTTTTGAAAGAATCAACTCTCTTGATACCCATCTCTTTGGCTATCACCTTGAGTTCAGTCAATTTCTTTTCGTTCAATTGAATTATATTATACATATAATATTGTAAGTAGTTAATATTCTAGCTTATACGTAAGCCCATAGGGATACACAATAATCTTTTAAAGCGCTACGCGTAAGCTTTTTAGGTTTTAAAATAATTTTGGGGTATTTAAAATTGAAGTGGAAACCAATTGAGTATCTTCATTTGATGAGGATATTTGTGTTTGTATTGGCTATTTCAATGGTACAAAGATAATTAAATTATTTTAGCTTGTACGATATTTTTGAAGAAAAAGACGCTGAAAAGCGACAAAAGTAACTATTTACTGGTTTTTGAGCACGTTTTACTTCGAAATCACTGCTCAATTTTAACAATAAGTGCTTTTTTACTAGATGAGGTCAGGCGGTATCTGTTATCGCTGCGCTGGCCTATGATCCAAATAATATCCTTATCATGGGTGAGTAACCACTGCATTTCCTTTTCTTGTAGGCTATACTTTTGATCGACAAAAAAGTCGCTGAGGCTTTTGCTTCCTTTCATGCCAAAGGGTATAAACCGATCGCCCTGTGCCCATTTACGTAAGCCTAGTTTAGTCTTATCGATTAAATCAGCATCAAAGCAAGCCGTGTTTTTATCTCTTGGGATTTTGAAGCTATCATTTAACTCGATGAGCTTGTAACTTAGCTTGGGTGCTGTGCTCATCTTTGATTTACCTTCAAGAGGTAGGATGTGTAGGTTCTCTCTTTCTTTATTTAGTTGATGGGTTGAGCTATAAAATACCCTGCTCTCAGAGGTGCTTAGGAGTGAGTTATAGATATCCTTTACTTGGGAGCTGTTAAAGCCAAGAGGGTAACAAATCTCGTATAGTATCGTCTCAGCAGCTGTTTCTTTCAGTAAGAGCTCGCCCTGAATGGTTTGATTCTGCACTACACGTTCTATGGCTTCTTGTACTGCTTTTTGGTAGATTAGGTAGGTTTGATTTAGGTATCCGATGGTTCGACTGATGTTCGCTTGGCAAGCTGTGTTGATTTGCTCCATAGCAGGAAGAATCGTTAAGCGCACCTTATTGCGAGCATACTCCTCTTCTAGATTTGTGCTATCTGTAACAAAGCTTTGATTCCTTGCTTTGAGATAGGCTTCAATATCCTGTCTAGAAGTCTCGAGTAATGGGCGTACAATGTATTGATTTATGGGTTGTATGCCAGTAAGTCCTTTGATACCTGTGCCTCGTATTAAGTTTAATAGAAGTGTCTCTATATTATCATCGCGATGGTGAGCAATAGCAAGTTTGTTTGCAATCCCTCCTTCTATTAATGAATGGAACCACTCATACCTAAGCTCTCTACAAGCCATCTCTATGGATACTTTATGTGTTTTAGCATAGTGATAGGTGTCGAAGTGTGTTTTGTGAAGAGGGAAGGAGTGTTCTTGACAGAAGTGTGTTACAAATTGCTCATCTCTGTTGGCTTCTTCTCCTCGTAAGTGAAAATTGCAATGTGCTCCTATGCAGGTATAACCCAGTTCTTTCAGCAGCAGAATAAGTGCAACCGAGTCGGCTCCTCCGCTCAGACCTACGATGATTTGATCCTTAGGCTCTAGGAGCTTGTGTTCTTTAATATATTGGGCTACTCTTGTTTCCATCATGCTCACAAAGATAATAGATTTTACTGTATTGGGCTCTTTTTAGGTTAGCAATCAGAATCTGTAAATATCTTATTTAAAAACAATCTAAATAGTTTGTTACTCCAACTGAATACTATATCTTTGCAAAAAGAAATTTAGAGTATATGCGTTTATCCGAACTACAGTCTGGCGAAAAAGGCGTCATTGTAAAGGTATTGGGACACGGAGGATTTAGGAAGCGTATTGTTGAGATGGGCTTCATTAAAGGGAAAACCGTAGAGGTAATCTTAAATGCTCCTTTAAAGGACCCCATAAAATACCGTATTCTGGGGTATGAGGTTTCACTGCGTAGAAGTGAGGCTGAGATGATAGAAGTAGTGAATGAAAAAGAAGCCATTCACGCTCTAGGTGATCAAGAGGCTCTTGATGGTTTAGAGGAAAATATGCGACTAACTGAGGAGCAGCTTAAACGAATAGCTTTGGGTAGGCGGCGCACCATCAAAGTAGCACTTGTTGGTAATCCCAACTGTGGTAAAACTTCTCTTTTTAATATTGCGTCGGGAGCTCATGCTAAGGTAGGTAACTATGGAGGTGTGACAGTCGATGCTCATGAAGGACACTTTGAGTTTGAAGGGTATAATTTCAAGTTAGTCGATCTCCCTGGTACTTACTCATTGTCGGCTTATACTCCTGAAGAAAAATATGTTAGAGAACACTTAATTGAAGAAACTCCAGACATCGTAATTAATGTGTTGGATGCTTCTAATCTGGAGCGCAATCTTTATTTAACTACGCAGCTCATAGATATGAATTTGCGTATGGTTGTTGCCTTAAATATTTATGATGAGTTGGAGGCAAGAGGTGATCAGCTTGACTATGTGCACTTAAGCAAACTTTTAGGAGTGCCAATGGTGCCTACTATAAGTAAGAGTAACAAAGGCATTGATACCTTATTCCACATTATCATCAATCTCTATGAGGGAGCCGACTATATGGATAAGCAAGGCAATATCTTGCCTGAGGTACAAAAGCAACTCACCGAGTGGCATCATACTTATGTAGATGAGCAAACGCATGAAAAGCATATTGAGGACTATACAGAGTCTCACAAGCTCACTAAGAAAGTGTATAAGCACATCCATATCAATCATGGATCTCTTATAGAGAAGTCCATAGACCAAGTCAAACAGGTGATCTCAGAGAACGAATCCATTCGTCACAAATATTCCACACGTTTTTTAGCTATAAAACTCCTAGAAAATGATCCCGAAATAGAAGAGTTCATAGCCAAGCTACCTAATGGAGCTGAAATTAAGCATGTAAAAGAGCAAGCTTCTCTAGCCATATCATCTACCTTAAAAGAAGATACAGAATCTGCTATCGTAGATGCTAAATATCAATTTATCGATGGCGTGCTCAAAAAAACGCTTGTTACAGGCGTCAAGCCCAATCGTAAAGTAACAGAATGGATAGATTCATTGGTTACCCACAAAATTTGGGGTTATCCTTTATTTATTTTCTTTATGTATGTGATGTTCTCCTGTACCTTTATACTTGGAGAGTATCCAATGGAAGGCATAGAGTGGTTAGTAGATCAGCTAGGCCTGTGGGTGGGGAACACTATGTCTGATGGCATTTTAAAAGATATGCTTGTTGATGGTATCATTACGGGAGTAGGGGGTGTAATAGTCTTTTTACCAAATATCCTTATTCTTTACTTTTTCATATCTCTTATGGAAGAGTCGGGCTATATGGCACGTGCAGCTTTTATCATGGATAAACTGATGAATAAGATGGGCTTGCATGGTAAGTCATTTATACCTCTTTTGATGGGATTTGGCTGTAATGTACCCGCTATCATGGCCTCACGTACCATCGAGAACCGTAAAAATAGACTGGTCACTATCCTGGTGAATCCACTCATGTCTTGCGGAGCTCGCCTGCCCATCTATTTAATTTTAATAGGTGCCTTCTTCCCTCGCAATAGAGGTTTAGTTTTACTTTCCATCTACCTTATAGGTATTGTATTAGCAGTGCTTATGGCTAAGCTATTCACTAAGTTTTTAGTAAAAGGAGATGATACCCCCTTCGTTATGGAGCTCCCTCCTTATCGTATGCCCACCACCAAATCCATTTTGCGTCATACCTGGGATAAGGGATCACAATACCTTAAAAAGATGGGTACAGTGATCTTAATAGCCTCAGTTATTGTTTGGTTCTTAGGAGCATTTCCCAAAGGCGATTATGCTACAACGCAAGAGCAGCAAGAGCACTCTTACATTAGCTATATAGGCAAAGCTATCGAACCCGTTATGACTCCACTAGGCTTTGATTGGAAAATGGGAGTAGGGCTCTTATCAGGAGCAGGTGCCAAAGAGTTAGTGGTAAGTACTCTTTCCGTACTCTATGGTGCAGAGGAAGATGGAAGTAACTTAGCAGAGCGTATGGGGATTACTCCTTTAGTTGCCTATGCGTATATGGTATTCTCACTACTTTATTTCCCCTGTGTGGCAGCAGTAGTAGCTGTCAAGCAAGAGGCAGGAGGATGGAGATGGGCACTATTTACCGTTTTATATACCACGGCATTGGCCTGGATTGTATCATTTTTAATCTATAGAATAGGAGGATTGTTCTTATGAATAGCTGGCAAGATTGGACAGTACTAATTATTGTAGTGCTCAGCTTTGTATATGTAGCCTACAAAATGTATAAATTTATACTGCGCACGAAAAAAAATGAAAACCCCTGTGATAGTTGTGCAACTGGTTGTTCTCTAAGGGATATCGTTAAAGATAAAATGGCTGGAAATGAGTGTTGTTCGGCTACTCCCGAAAAGAATGATACAGAAAAAGTTGTAAGAAAGAAATAGCTTTCCTATCTTTGCAATCGCAAAAACAAAAAGAATGGTACCTTGGCCGAGTGGCTAGGCAGTGGTCTGCAAAACCATCTACGGCAGTTCGAATCTGCCAGGTACCTCAAT
>JASLIW010000142.1 GCA_030152865.1 Bacteroides sp. | reverse complement strand
TATAAGTAAAATTAGGCATAAGCTCCAAGGCTCCACTTTCCTTCAAGTTTTTAGAGTATACTGTCAGTTGTTGCGTTTTTTGTGTTATTTGAAAGTCATCACTCAGCATCACAACAGAACCTGTTTCTAATCCAGGATCCTCTGAGTCATCTCCATCTGAGCCTGAGTCTTCAAAAACAACATCATTTAAATCACGAATAGTTAACTGATAAGCGCCTCTATAGTAGTCAAGAAAAGCAGTAATTGTACCTTTTCCTGTGGGCAATACTTCATCAGCAAACTTAGCATAACCATTATTATTCATAATTATCTCTTTTCCATCAGGGAAAACAACGGTACGATTCGTGAATTTACCACCAACTACATACGTTTGTCCAGCCTCTTTAAATGTAACATCATTCAGCTGTACAAGTGAATTTACTAAGTCTTTATTCAAATTATCAAAACCAATCACTTTAGGAGCAATGGGCTTAGGTTCCGCATTGGTAATTTCAATTTTATCTTTGAATACATCCCATTCTATAGGCTGCCCTTTCCATTTGCCTGTTTCATCGGCAATAGCATGAGAAATCTGCTGCACATCACCATAAACAGTTACATAAAAACCCTTTATGTTTACTTCTACTTCTTGTCCCACACTAAAAGACTTGTGTAGTGCTGAGTTTTTCACAAATAAGGTGATAGCTGATGTTTTATCTTGTATGTAAAGCTTATTGTAAATGTTTCCTTGCGAGTCATCACTCATTACTATACCTCTGATAGTCAACTCATTGCCTATAAGAATAGGCTGCTCAAAAGTTGCTTCATTGAACTTATTTTTTAACTCAGCAATAGTTAAATTTTCACTGGGTTCTGGATCTGTTTTATCTGGATTAACTACATCTATGCTGTTGTCTTCATTTCCTTCTACCCAATCAGCAATATCTCCTTCGGGATTTATAGCAGTAAACTGACCATCGGATTCCATCTGAATGGTATAAATAAAGATTTTGCCACCTGCTAAATCTACCTCATTTTCTGGAGTCCAAATTATCTCTTTTCCATCTAGTGATAGATGCAATTGAATGTTGGCTAGTGATTGATTCGGTAGTAAGATTGCTTTTATCTGAGCCTTATCTTTCTCGGCTAGTACTGTAGGGGTAATAGCTTCCATCCCTGCATTTTCATGTACCAGAACTTCTCCTGTATTCAAGTCCATGGCTCCTGCGGTATAGAGCCCCTCTATTTTAGTAGCTTGAAGCGAAGACAAGTCTGTCTCTGAGTTGGCCGCTTCAATAGTTAGCTCTAATAAACTTAGTTTATGCTCGAACTCTAAGTGTGCCTCTTTAGAGTCCCGAATATTTTTCAAGTTATCAGCATAAAGAAGTGCTGTTTGATTTTGAGTGGCAATGGGATATTGAAAATCTTTTACCTCAGCAGCATAAGGATAGTAAGCAATTATATCCATGGGTAAACAAGCTTTCTGAATTGCATCTGTTGGCTTTGCAGATACAAACTTCCCGAAGGTAGCTGTTGAAGTGGTCGTATATTTAACGTTCTCCTTTTCTTTGTATAAGTTTTCGGTAGCCAAAGGATCCCCAGCAGTCACTGCATAAATTCCTATAGCATCACCCAGTTGCCACTTAGTCGCAGCTTGATCTCCTATGCTTGCAACACTGGCAGTAAAGTTAACAGTGCGCTCACCACTAAAATCAAATTCATCGTATGAGTCTTTATTTCTAGAGCAAGCCCCTACAACTATCAGTGTAGCTAGACTTAATAATATGGTATTTATTTTTTTCATCTTATTGTTAGATTATAATTTACTCATTTTTCCACTGTGAGTCTACTATTTTTGCCTTTTCTTCTTCAGGAATTTTATCAAAAAATGTAAAACCCGTCAAATCTTCCAGCTCTTTTACTGTAACCTTACACTGATCTATACTTCCCTTATAGGCTCTATGATCCATTTTATAGCCAATTGTATAATATTTATTTCCTACTTTCTTAGCTAAAGCTTTATAATAATATGTAGGTATAGCAGCCTTACCACCACCAGCAACTTTTGAGTTTGCATATTTTATTAATGAAGAATCTTTAGCAAGTCCAGCTCCAGTAACAACCCAAACAGTATCACCATATACCCTTAGGTGATCTTTAATATGGTTTTCTAGATGCATCCAGATTCCTCCATTTAATCCATCCTGTAACTGAGGTGTTATATTAGTCATATAAAAAGTGGTTTCATTTAAAGGCTCATCCGCATTTCTATCACTACTAGCTATTTGATGGCCTCTAGAATACTTCTCTTGATAGGCATTCCTTATGGCATTTACTTGAAGACTAGTATTCACTTTAGGATCAAAAGCCCATTTATTAGTCCTTTTAGCCTTTCCCATAAAATTCTTATGGTGGGGAAAAGCCACCCAATATGCTATTTTGTATTTTTCATCATATAGTAAAGAATAGTTACGTTGACGGTTACCGTTTTTGTCTGTTCGTATGTTTGCACTTGAGTTTTTTGGTACATAGTGTGTTATAAAAACAGTATTAGGTATTTTGCTAGAACTTTGAGGGATTTCAAAAAAACCTGGTCGAGCGCTAGGTGTAGGATCTGGGGTTACAGTACCCTCAGGAGAAAAACGAATAGTCTTCGTATACTTTTTACCAGACTCCCAAGTCCAAGCACTTGGAACCTTCCATGTAAATGAAGTGCCATTTTTAAGTGTAATAACCACCTTTATATCTTGTGGCTGTTGAGTAGGCAATACAAGTGCTGAGAAAGAAAGAGAACTATTTGTGCTTTGAGCTGTAATCGGTACTTCTGATATTACTTTCTCATTCACATATATTTTGCCGCTTAGCAAGTTAAAGTCTGCTTTAGTTTGTAAACCTATCAGCTTTACCTCAGCAGCTGCAAGGTCATACTCTTTTGATATTACATTTAAATTAAAACGAGGAAGTACATGTATAAATTGCAACTTAGGCCTAATACCCACCTCAAAATCTTTAAGATTATTAGAGTAGAGTAAGTCGATTTGATCTATATCAGATTGATCGGCAATATTCACTACATAAGTGAAGTCTTTCACTAAATCTGTCTGATCTTGATAAGGATAATATGCAAATAAATCTCTTTTTGTTGTCGGGTATGAAACTTGCCCTTCACTAGGTGTAAAGAAACCGCTCTCATTATAGATGAATTTGCGGTTTAATAATTCACTATCAACTGTACCTTCATGGTAGGGTTTCCCACTTTCAAAAGAAAATAAACCTATAGCATCTCCTTTTTCCCAGCTA
>JASLIW010000141.1 GCA_030152865.1 Bacteroides sp. | reverse complement strand
TAGCTGGGAAAAAGGAGATGCTATAGGTTTATTTTCTTTTGAAAGTGGGAAACCCTACCATGAAGGTACAGTTGATAGTGAATTATTAAACCGCAAATTCATCTATAATGAGAGCGGTTTCTTTACACCTAGTGAAGGGCAGGTTTCATACCCGACAACAAAAAGAGATTTATTTGCATATTATCCTTATCTAGACCAGCAAGATGTAGTCAAAGACTTCACTTATGTAGTGAACCTTGCTGATCAATCCGATTTAGATAAGATAGACTTACTCTATTCAAATAATCTTAAAGCTTTTGAGGAAGGAGTTAGGTCAGAGTTGAAATTTACACATGTACTTTCCCGTTTAAATTTAAATGTAATATCCAAAGAGTATGATCTTACAGCGGCAGAGGTGAAGTTAATAGGATTACAAACTAAAGCTGATTTCAACTTACTAAGCGGCAAAATATATGTGGATGAGAAAGTAATATCAGAGGTACCGATTACAGCTCAAAGCACAAATAGTTCTCTTTCTTTTTCAGCACTTGTATTGCCTACTCAACAGCCACAAGATATAAAGGTGGTTATTACACTTAAAGATGGCACCCCATTTACATGGAAGGTTCCAAGTGCTTGGACTTGGGAGTCTGGTAAAAAGTATACGAAGACTATTCAACTTTCTCCTGAGGGTACTGTAACCCCAGATCCTACACCTAGCGAGTTTGGTTATTTTGAAACACCACTAATCAATAAGGATAATTTGCCAAACAATATAAGATATGTGGTGAAGATGTTGTCTGATAAAAATCCAAATGCTG
The DNA here is from genome assembly GCA_030152865.1 of Bacteroides sp. Classification (GTDB taxonomy): domain Bacteria; phylum Bacteroidota; class Bacteroidia; order Bacteroidales; family Bacteroidaceae; genus Bacteroides_E. Next base: position 8,867 of record JASLIW010000141.1, on the reverse strand, counting down.
AGGGTAACCAAAGAAATTACGAGTACTATTACGATATAGATCATAAAATTTCATACTGGGTGGCATATCCTCTTTGTAATTATTACACTCAAGAAAATGTGAAAAGACAGAAAGGATGGTATTTTGATCCAGCCCTAGATGAAAAGTATCAGGTTGATTTGAATGACATTATATGGTCCAAAATAAACTACGATAGAGGACATCAAATTGCTAGTAGTGATAGAGTTGGTTCTAGGGAGATGAATCATCAAACTTTCTTATCTCCTAATGTGACTCCTCAATACTCTAACTTGAACCAAAAAATATGGAATCACTTGGAGCAAAAGGTACAAGCATGGAGTGGATCAGTAGATACCTTATATGTAGTTACAGGTGCAGGTTTCTTTGAAGGGAAAAAAATAGAAAAAGCACCAAGCAAAACCAATTCAAATCCAGAAGCTTCCATACCACACTATTATTATAAGGTGTTGGCAAAAAAAGTAGGTGCTGAGTACTTTACTATTGGATTCTTATTGGATCACCACAATAAGTATTATGCCCCTGATTTCACAGGAAGTAACAACTTTATGGATTATAAAAAGCCAGTTTCTGAAATAGAAAAACTCACAGGCTTTACCTTCTTCCCTGGCTTGCCTGACACTTCTGTGAAAGAGCAAATTGTGGCTGACAAGTGGAAATAAAGAAGGAATCAAGGAATGACGAATTGAAATCTAACGATAAGATGAAAAAAATAAATACCATATTATTAAGTCTAGCTACACTGATAGTTGTAGGGGCTTGCTCTAGAAATAAAGACTCATACGATGAATTTGATTTTAGTGGTGAGCGCACTGTTAACTTTACTGCAAGTGTTGCAAGCATAGGAGACCAAGCTGCAACTAAGTGGCAATTGGGTGATGCTATAGGAATTTATGCAGTGACTGCTGGAGAACCTTTGGCTCCCGAAAACTTATACAAAGAAAAGGAGAACGTTAAATATACGACGACTTCAACAGCTACCTTTGGGAAGTTTGTATCTGCTAAGCCAACAGATGCAATCCAGAATGCTTGTTTACCCATGGATATAATTGCTTACTATCCCTATACTACTGAGGTAAAAGATTTTCAATATCCCATTGCCACTCAAAATCAAACAGCACTTCTTTATGCTGACAACTTGAAAAATCTTCGGGACTCTAAAGAGGCTCATCTGGAATTCAAGCATAAATTAAGTATGCTGGAATTGACTATTGAGGCAGCCAATTCAGATACCGATTTATCATCGCTTCAAGCCACTAAAATAGAAGGACTTTATACGGAAGGATCTATGGATCTAAATACTGGAGAAGTGTTAGTACATGAAAATGCAGCAATGCAAGCTATTAGCCCTACAGTGGTAGCCGAGAAAGATAAGGCTCAGGTAAAAGCTATTTTACTACCGAATCAATCACTAGCCAACATTCAATTGCATCTATCACTAGATGGAAAAGAGATAATTTGGACTCCAGAAAATGAGGTAGATTTAGCAGGTGGTAAAATCTTCATTTATACCATTCAGATGGAATCCGATGGTCAGTTTACTGCTGTAAATCCCGAAGGAGATATTGCTGATTGGGTAGAGGGAAATGATGGTAGTGTAGATCAGCTTACCCCCAATGTTGATGATTCTGGAACAATAAGTCTCGAAACTTATGTTAGTTTTAGTGAAGCAGGAGGAGAGTCAGCACTTACTATTGAAGCTTCCTCAAAAGGGCTCAAATGGTCAGCAAGTAGTCAAGAAGACTGGATTACAGTAAGTCCATCTGAAGGTGAAGGAAGTGGAGAGCTAAATATAAAAGTAGCTCAAAACAAAACAGGGGAAATTAGAACTGGAATTGTGCAAGTAAAGCATAAAAAGAAAACACATGACGTTTTAGTTTATCAGAATGCACGAGAAGAGCAAGAAGGAAAAATCATTATTCTGGAAGAAGGATTTGGTGTAAATGATGGCTCTAAATGGGATTTGATGTTTGGGGATTTTGATACCTATCAAGGTTTTGATACATCTACTGTTGTGTATAGCAATAAGGGGAGCCGATTAGGTGGAAGAGCAAGATCTAGCTTTTTAAATTTTGAAAAGCATCTGTGGTTTCCAGCTTACAATCCTAAATACCCTATAACAAAAGAGAATCCTGCACCAACACTTAATATTAGTAATATAGATGCATTAGACTTGAAAGAGATAAGTATATCTTTTGATATGACGGGTAACTTTAATAATAATCCACTTTTTGTTAATTATATTAATTTGACAGCAGATGGTAAACCAATTGAGTTAGAGGAGATAGAGCTAACAGCGGCTGATTACAAAGATGCATACTATACTGTTGTAATTAAAAATGTACAGCCTTTCTCTGAGCTTGAGTTTACAACTGATGAAAGGAACCTAACAGGAATTCGCTTTGATAACTTAAAGATAACTGGAGTAAAATAGAGTAAATCTTTATTTCAGTGGAAGAAATAAATCTAAAATAAAATGAATATTCACTTAACTAACCCAATCGAAAATTATGAAAACGCCTAAAAAAATATTTATGGCTCTAGCGACCATTGGTTTGCTAGGGGCATGTTCAAATACAGAAGTAGTCGAAACTGGATCCGCTATTGATGAGAATGCGGTTTCATTTTCTAGTAATATCATGCTAGATTCTCCTTTTAGTCGTGTGACTGATAATAAATGGGATAAGAATGATGCCATAGGAGTGTTTGCTATTGAATCTGGTCAAGAGCTTAGTGATGTGACATTATTTGATGGTAAAGCAAATATAAAGCATACTACACAAGAAGCAGGAATAACAGCTAAGTTCACAGCAGAATCCAATGCTATTGAGCTAAAGCAAGGCGATAAAGTAGATGTAGTAGCTTATTACCCATATGCTACAGCTATTACTGATTATAAACTCCCCATAAGTGTCAAAGACCAATCTGATTTAAGTAAGATTGATGTTTTGTACTCCAATGATTTAAAAGCACTTGCTGACAACGGTGAGGCTAGGATGAATTTTGCTCATCAATTGTCACAAGTTATTTTTAGGGTTGAGCCAGGAAATGGCTATCCTAATGTAGATCAGGTAAAGTTTGGAGCTCTTAAAGGGCTCAAAACAGAGGGTTTTATGAGTCTTAAAGATGGTATTATCTCTTTAGACAAAGGTGAAAGCTCAGATATCGCACTTACTGTAACAGGATCTAACGCTAGAGCTATCGTCCTACCAGGGCAAGAGTTAAGTGGACAAGTTTCCATGACGTTGACTCTGGGTGAGGATGAATTCATTTGGACTCCTAGGACAACCTTAGCAGCATTAGAGTCTGGTAAGAAGTATACTTTTAGGCTTCAATTGTCAGCAGATGGCTCAGTAAAAACATTGAATCCAGAAGCAGATATTGAGGATTGGACTGAGGGTAATGCAAATGGTGATATAGATGTGGTTACTCCAGGAGGCTCATTAGATCCAGATCCACAACCAGAACCGAATGAAAGTCTTACTATTGCTGAGCTGAAAAACAAATTCAGTAACGCAACATTTGAGAAACCTATTTTTATTGACCAAGATTTAAAGATTAGAGGTATTGTGATGAGCGACGACTCACAAGGAAATATTTCTAATAAGTTGTACATTCAAGATAAAACAGCTGCTATTACCTTATTTGTTAAAAAAGCAGATTTATATAAGTCCTTTAGCGTAGGTCAAGAGATAGAAGTTGATATACAAGGATTTTATGTTAGTGTTTTTGGGGATGTTCTACAGATATCTCATGCTATTGAAGAAAATGGTACTTGGAAGGGCCAACCTATTGAATGGGATTCTATTAAAGACAAGATTGAGGTTCAAGGTGATGATCTTAAGCCTATTACTCCTAAATCTATTGGGTTTTCGGATTTAGATACTGACTTAATTAATACATTAGTTCGACTTGAGGGGGTTAGCTTCAAGGAAACAGGTTTAACCTATGTAGAAGGTGGTAGGGATACGGACCGTACTGTGGTTTTTTCTGATGGCAATGAAATTAAGTTAAGAAGTAAGTCTAGTGCTAAGTTTGCAAATGAAGTTTTGCCTGCAGGAACAGGTAGTATAACGGCATTCTTAGATTATTTTAGAGGTACATATCAATTAACTATTCGTGATCTTAGTGACGTTGTTTTTGAAGACTCAGATTCAGACGGAGATGGCTCAGAGGATCCAGGTTTAGAAACAGGTTCTGTTGTGTTGCTAAGTGATGACTTTCAAATAACACAAAAATCTCAGCAACTAACAGTGTATTCAAAAAACCTACAGGAAAGTGGAGCACTGAAGCTTATGCCTAATTTTTCTTATAGTAAAGAAGATAGTAAGGTGAAAATAGAGGTAAGAAGTGCTGAGGGTGGATGTATTTGGCTTCCAGCGAAAAAAGTAGGTAGCTTATATTTAAATAACATACCAGTCAAAGACTTAAAAGAACTTCAGGTAAAACTTCAGATGCAATGTCTCAACAATGATAAAGTAAATGCTAGTGATTTAAAGGTTTATGTTGGAGAAGCAGAAGTTAGTTTGGCTCCAAATGATCCACTTACTAAAGATTATAAGGAATTCACACTTAATTTAGAAAAAGATCTATTTACACAAGATGAAATCACTGTAAAGATTATTATTGATAATTTAGCAGATGGAGTTCGTATTGGTAAGTTAGAGATTGTTGGTGTAAAATAATAAAATGATATAGAAGTAAAAGCTAGCCTTTTGTGGCTAGCTTTTATTGTCTAAGAGAATAGAGTTAAAAATGAGGTCTAGAGACCTGTATAAAGCAAGTATTCATTTAAAGGACTTACAAAACTCATATAAAATCAGTAATTTTGAGATATGCACAGTCTAGTAGTTAAGGCTATTACGATTAGTGACTTTTAGAGAGAATTCAAATGTTTATGGATAAAAATCGCAGAATATGAAACAAAAAATGATGGCATTTTTAATGCTTCTATGTTCTTTGCCAACTTTTGCACAATTGCAGGGTGGAGAGTTACGTGGAAGGATTTTAGATGCTGCGACAGATGAGCCGCTACAAAATATCAGAGTAATTTTGCGGAATCACAACCTGACTACCCAAACCGATGAAATGGGAGCTTTCCGTTTTGCGGGTCTGGATGGGACCTCAGATTGGTTGTCGATTTCGTCTGCTATGGTGGTAGCAAAAGAATTAAGAGTGTCTTATAAGCCAGGTCAGATTACTTGGCTAGATGATATACGTGTTGCTGTCAAACAACAAAACGTAGACAAAAATCTAGTTGGTGTTATTGATGAGGATATGATTGGAGATGACGAGGGTGGTCTTAGTCAAGATGTGAGTCCTATGGTAATTCTATCCAATGATATTTACCTTAATAATATTAATTTTCAATTATCCCCTATGCGCTTAAAGGTGCGTGGATATGATAACAACTATGAACGAAAATACATAAATGGAGTAGAATTCAATGATCAAGTTCGTGGAGTATTTAATTACTCTTCAATTGGTGCATTGAATGATATGACTCGTAATGGAGATGCAGCAGACTATTTAGCACCATCTCGCTTCTCTTTTGGAGGTATTGGTCGTTCGGAAAATATCAATATGCGCTCAGCTAACTATGCGCAAGGAGGAAAGCTAACAGCATCTTATACGAATCGTAATTACTACCTAAGAAGCATGTTTTCTTATGCAACAGGATTAAGAGATGATGGCTGGGCTTTTAACTTTACTATAGGTGGTCGTTATTCCGATAGAGGACATATTGATGGTGTGTTTTACGATAACATCTCTTATGCTATCGGAGCTGAGAAGCAATGGGATGAAGGACGCCATAGTCTCTCGTTTGTTACTTTTGGTTCTCCTGTACGAAGAGGACAACAGGGAGGATCTTTTCAAGAAGTATATGATTTAAGAAAAGATAATTTATACAACCCGAACTGGGGTTATCAAAATGGAAAGCGTAGGAATTCTAAGGTAGTTCGAGCATTTGATCCTACAGCTATAATCTCTCATGTATGGAAGATTAATGAAAATATGAGATTGACTACAGGCTTAGGTTCACACTACAGCCGATATGGTGGTACTGCACTTAACTGGTACAATGCACCAGATCCCCGTCCAGACTATTACCGCTACTTACCCTCTTATTTTGATGAAAACTCCGATATTAAAGAGTATTATCAGTATCTGTGGAAATCAAATGATCCCACTGTGACTCAAATAGATTGGGATGCGATGTATGAGGCGAATGCTTTGGCCAAGCGAGAAGGTCATGATGCGGCTCTTTATATGTTAGAAGAAAGGCGTAAAGATTTATTTGAGACTACACTCAATTCGACATTTGATGCAGATTTAAGTGATCATATAAAGATTATTGCTGGTGTTGGGTTAAGAAATACACAGTCCTTACAGTTTAAGACTGTAAAAGACTTGCTGGGTTCTCAATACGTGCTCGATATAGATAAGTTTGCTGAGCGTGATTTCCCTGGTAATCCAGAGGTCGTTCAAAATGACTTGTTGAAGCCTAATCGTAGAGCATACAAAGGTGATAAATTTGGTTATGACTTTAAGCTAAACATTCAAAATGCTAATGCCTGGATTCAAAATATCTACAAATACCGTAATTTGGATTTTTACTGGGGTGCAAAATTAGCTTACACCAACTTCTATCGTAAAGGTTATATGATGAATGGTCGTTATCCAGATAGCTCGTATGGAAGAGGGCAGAAGCATGATTTTTGGGATTATGGTTTAAAGACAGGTTTGACGTATAAAATAGATGGCCGTCACTTTATTACTGCCAATCTGGGTTATATGACAGAAGCTCCATTAGTGGATAAGGCTTACATCTCACCTCGTATTGCAGACGTAACTCCCGATAATCTCAAAAGTGCGCGTATTTTAAGTGCAGATGTGAGCTATGTATTTTCACTTCCTGCTTTACACGGTCGTGTATCTCTATTTCAAACTAATTTCTATGACTTAATGCACAGAGCTAGTTACTACCATGATACAGAGCGTACGTTTGTAAATCATATTCTTACAGGAATGAATAAGATTCACAGGGGTTTTGAGTTTGGCTTAAATTACCGACTTAACGACAACTGGAATTTTGATTTAGCAGGTACTATTGCTGAGTATTATTATAGCAATAATCCAGATGGAAGCATTAACTATGAGAATGGAAAGGAGATGGATAAGCGCGAAAAAGTTTATATGAAGAATTACTATACAGGAAGTACTCCGCAAGTAGCAGGTACTTTTGGTATCAACTACTTCTATGACTTTTGGTTCTTAAGTGCCAACATCAATGGTTTTGGTAGAAATTATATGGATGTATCGCCTATGCGCCGTTTAGCATCTAGTTATGAGTCGGTAACTCCAGGTACACCCGAATATGATGCTTACCGTGAGTTAACTCATCAAGAGCGTTTTAGTAGTGCATATACGGTAGACTTATCGGTAGGTAAGATATTCTATTTAAAAAATAGGAACTCAATAAACTTTAACCTTTCAGTGAATAACATCTTTAACAGAGAGAACATTAGAACAGGTGGTTACGAGCAAGGTCGTTTGGATTTAGAAAAACCCAATAAGTTTGCTTCTCGATACTTCTATATGCAGGGTATCAACTGCTTCTTAAATGTTAGTTATAAATTTTAGTAATTACTTTCTAAAGAAATAGATATGAAAACAATCAATAAAATATTAGGCTTACTCTTACTGTTTACAGTAGCGGCTGTCAGTGGTTGCTCTAGAGATTATGATGCTCCTCCATTAAATATGCCTGTATATGATGGACCCGATGCCAATATTACTTTTACTCAACTGCAAGAAAAATATAAGGATGTAGCAGATAATACACAAGAATTAATCGATGTAGAATACGTGATTAAGGGACGTGTGATTAGTAGTGATGCTTCTGGAAATATCTTTAAGCAAATATATATCCAAAATGAAGAGGGTGGTATCCTTCTAGGTGTAGACCAAAATAATGTTTCTACCTATTACAAACTAGGACAAGAGGTTTATGTAAACTTACATGGCTTGTATGCTGTGCGCTATGGTGGAGAACTCCAAATAGGAATGGGAGACACACAGGCTAATCGTATACCTTGGACAACATTTACAGAGCATGTTCAAAAAGATGGTTGGCCAGACTTAGCTAAAATTGAGCCAAAGTCAGTTCAAATTAAGGACTTGACAGATGATATGGTAAATACGCTTGTTAAGTTGGAGAATGTAAGTTTTGATGATGGAGGTAAACTTCCTTTTGCAGAAGATCAAATGACTTCAAACAGAACTGTAAGAAGTGCAGATGGGACAGCTACCATTACGCTTAGAACAAGTGGTTACTCTAACTTTTATAAAAACACATTACCTGAAGGGTATGGTACTTTAGTTGGTGTAGTAGGCAAGCACAGGGGAGAGTGGCAGCTAATGCTACGCTCCTATGAAGACGTTATAGACTTTAAAGCAGGTGAGAAACCTGAGCCAGAACCAGAGGACCCAAGTGAGAATAAACCTGGAAATACTACGATTGCTGAGTTTGCGCAGAAGTATGCTGCTGCTACCAAAGACAATCCTATAAAAATTGAAGAAGATATAAGCCTGGGAGGTGTAATTATTAGTGATGACACAGACTCAAATGTATTTAAAAAAGTATATCTTCAAGATGAGTCTGGAGCTATTACCTTAGGTGTAGATGATAACTTTATCTCTAAAGCTTATCCAAGAGGACAATATATCCATATCGATGTGAAGGGCTTAGATGCCATAATCTTTGGTGGTGTGTTACAAATTGGTGTTGCTGAGGCTAATGCCAACAGAATGCCTTTGGCTGAGTTCTCTAAGCGTGTTAGCAAGGG
>JASLIW010000137.1 GCA_030152865.1 Bacteroides sp. | reverse complement strand
GAACAGCTTTCACAGGCTGGAAGTGGGGTGGTAGATGCCCTACAAGCCGTACAACTCGCCAAATCGTATAAGAAGAGATGAAAAGATTTTTTTTAGTTGGTTTATTAGCTCTACTTCTACTCCCAGTACTGGCACAAGAGGCCGACTGGGAGAGAGCAGAGCGTTTTTCCGAACAACATTTAAGCCAATACCTCAAGGGTAAGTTTATCTACCCTTCTTGGATAGAGGGTAGCTCTTATTTTTACTACAACCTGAGCCAAGATGGGGTAAAAAGGCACTACTTGGTAGATGCCAAAACAGGAAAAAAGAAAGATTTAATCCGTGACCGTGCTCGCTTTGTGCAGCAGTATGCAGCCATTACTCAAGACACCCTCGATGTCAATGAGATTCAGATCTACGGTTATGAGTTTAAGAACAATGACTTTAGCCGCTTCTACCTAGAGAAGAAAGGTAAGGCGATGGTGTATCACATCAACAAGGGGGAGCTGCAGGAGATTCCTTTGGAGAAGAAGGAAACTAGCCGTCCGAGCTACAAGAACCCCTGCCACAGTTCCGACTCGGTTTATACCATCTTAGGCTGCCAGCATGACTTGTACCTGCGTCACAACTCTACCGGCCAGGTTCAGCGCATCACCTTCGATGGCAAGCCAGAAGCTGCTTACACCTACCGCAACAGCAAGGATACCATCCCCAAAAACTCCAAAGGTTTTTGGCTGGGCCATAAGTTTATCTGCTTTTTGCACGATCAAAGTGAGGTAGAGGAGATCAGTTTGATTCACTCCTTGGGCAAGGGGCGTCCGCGCACCCAAACCTTCAAGATGCCCATGCCAGGTGATGCTGGTGTGCGTCGTTACCACCTCTTCTACTTAGATGCCGCCACAGGTCAAGCCAAGCGACTCCCAATCGATAAATATGCCGACCAAGAGGTGACGCTCGACTATTTCCGCTCGGAAGATGCGCTCTTCTTTAGCCGCAAAAATCGTCCAGCCAATCGCATCGACCTGTGCAGAGTAAACCTAGCCGATGGCAGCATAGATGAGCTCATCAGTGAGGAGTCACTGCCTCACCTCAATGTCAATTTGTTTAATTACAAGATTATAGATCAGGGCAAGCACATCATTTGGTGGTCTGAGCGTACTGGTAAGGGCAATTACTACCTCTACAACAGCAAAGGGGAGTTGCTCAATCGCATTACACAGGGCGAAAACCTTGTGGCTGCCGAGATTGTGCATGTAGATAGCCTGCGTAGAGAGCTAATCTTTGCAGGCTATGGACAGGAAGCAGGGATAAATCCTTATTATCGTTTTTACTATAAGGCGAGCTTAGATGGCAAGAAGCAAGAGCTGCTCACCCCAGGTGATGGACATCATGAGCTCTTCCTTTCTCCCGATGCTAAATATGCCATCGATAAGTACTCTCGTTTAGACCAATTACCTCACTTGCGTGTGCTTTCGGTGCGCCAGCCCAAGCGAAACTTCAAGGTAGATCAAGTGGACGATAAGGAGCTACGTGCTGCTGGCTGGAAGCCCCCTCAACTGCTCCAAGCCAAGGCAGCCGATGGGAAGACCGACTTGTACGGTGTGATGTACACCCCTACAAATCTGGACCCCAATAAGAAGTACCCCATCATCAGCAATGTCTATCCGGGGCCACAAGACGATCAGATACCTCGGGCTTTCTCGCTCGACGACAACGGCAATCAGTCTTTGGCTGAGCTAGGCTTTGTGGTGATTACCTTTGGCTCGAGAGGAAGCTCACCCTTACGAGGCAGAGACTTTTATTGTTACAGCTATGGACAACTCCGAGATTACCCCTTGGCAGACGACAAGCAGGTCATCGAAGATTTGGCTAGTCGCTACAGCTTCATTGATTTGGAGCGGGTAGGCATTTATGGACACTCGGGTGGTGGTTTTCAGGCTGCGACTGCGCTCTTAACTTATCCCGATTTCTATCAGGTGGCTGTGGCTGCCTCGGGCAATTACAACAACAACATCTACATCCAGTGGTGGGGAGAAACCTTTCATGGAGTGAAGGAGTGCAAGGATCCCAAAACAGGCCAGACCCGTTTTGAGATAGATATTCCTACGACGGCTCAGCTAGCCCCTAGGCTGGCAGGTAAGCTCCTCCTAATCACAGGAGATGTGGATAAGAACGTACCTCCATCTTCTACTTATCAGCTAGCAGATGCCTTGATTAAGGCCAATAAGCGCTTTGATCTCTTTATTCTGCCAGGCAAGGATCATGGGGTAATGTCAGCTTACTATCAAAACCTGATTCGCTATTACTTTGTCGAACACTTATTACATCCGTCTTCAAGACATATTGATATTATTAATCACAAATAGAACCTTATGAAGTTTACGTATTATTTTAAAGTAGTTCTACTGAGCTTCTTTAGCCTTCTTACGCTAAGCCTGTCTGCCCAGAAAAAAGCAGACGCCTTGGTGTTGGTAGATGTTAGGGTGGTAGATCAAGATGACCTCCCACTGCCTGGTGCTACCATCAAGATATCTGGGAAAGCTCAAGGGGTAGTAACCGATACCGATGGTAAGGCCTCCCTCTGGGTAGATAAAAATGCAGTTATTGAGTTTAATTACATTGGTATGAAGCCGCTCTCTATGAAGGTTCATAAGGCCATCAAGGGCAATATTGTACTCGAAGAAGATATGCTTATTCTGGACCAAGTCATTGTGACGGGTTATCAGCGTACCACCAAGAGGCGATCAACAGGATCACTGGCTACACTATCGGTCGAGGAGCTGAAAACAGCACCGACAGCCAATATGGATATGCTGATGCAGGGAAAAATAGCTGGAGTCGATGTGAAGTCGGTTTCGGGACGTCCTGGTGAGGCTTCCAAAATTCGTATTCGAGGTACGAACACCATTTCTGGTAATGCTGATCCACTCTGGGTGGTAGATGGTGTACCCTTGCAGCGTGACCTGCCTCAGATCTCTTCTTCACAAATCAAGTCGGGAGATTTTAATGACATCTTCTCCAATGGTATTTCGGGCATCAACCCCAACGATATAGAGTCGGTAACGGTGCTCAAAGATGCCTCGGCTGCTGCTATCTATGGTTCTAGGGCAGCAGGTGGTGTGATTGTGGTAACTACCAAAAGAGGTAAGGAGGGTAAGATGCAAATCAATTACTCGGCCAATCTCTCTTTAGTTACAAGCCCCGCTCGGAGCAACAAACTGATGAATGCAGGCGAAAAACTCGCTTGGGAGCAAGAACTTTGGGATGAGTTTTCGGCCAAAGGTTTTGCTGAAGGAGGACACTATCCTGTGATCGGTGCTGTGGGCATGATACGCTCAGGTTATGGCCGCTATGCAGGCTTGAGTAGTGAGCAGCAGGAGGCTGAGATTCAAAAGCTCGGCTCGCAATCGACCGATTGGTTTGATGAGCTGTTTCGCAATTCCATTTCTCAGAGTCATTACCTCTCGCTCTCGGGTGGAAGTGCCAAGAATTCGTACTACGTCTCTTTTGGCTATTCTGAAAACAATGGCTTAGTGAAAAAGACAGACTACGACCGCTACAATGTTAGCACCAAGCTCGATATGATACCCAATAGACGTGTTAAGCTGGGGGTATCTGCCGATCTCTCCTTGCAGAAGTCTAACTCGCCCTCGCTCAATGTGGATCCTTTTACCTATGCTTATTTTGCAAATCCCTACGAGCGTATTTACAACGAAGATGGTTCGTATGCAGCCGACAACACCTACTACAGCATTACGCATGCCAATGGTAGCTACGATCGCAAACTGCCTGATGAGGGTTATAACATCTTCCGTGAAATCAATGAAACCTCCAACAAGACCAAAAACTTTTCGGCCTCATTGATTGCCAATATGAGTGTGAAGATTTTGGAGAACTTGAGCTTTGAGGGTTTGGCCTCGTACGGCTACATGACCGATACTTCAGACAATATCAACGGCAAAAATACTTTTGCTGCTTGGTCTGACCGTCCTTTTGACTCGTCTATGGATGCTTCAAAACGTACCTACGGCTCCATCACTCAGACCTCAGCCTACAATACCAACTACAACCTACGTGCTCAGTTGCATTACTCCAAGACCTTTGGTGAACATCACTACATCAGTGGTTTGCTAGGTTCGGAAGTGCGTGGGCAGTACTCTAAGAGTATTTACGAGAAGCGTTACGGTTATGATCCCATTTCGGGCAACTCTTCTATGCCTACTTATCCAGAAGATAAGAACATCGACTACAGCGATTTGCTGGCCTATGCGGCTATCATGGATGGGCTCTCTGGGCAGAGCATTATGGAAGAGACTTTTGCCTCGTTCTATGCCTCGGTAGATTATGTCTTGATGCAGCGTTACATTGCCAGCCTCACGGCTCGTACCGACGGTTCAAACAACTTTGGTAGCGATGAGCAGTTTAATCCTACAGGTTCTCTGGGACTCTCTTGGAACATCGACCAAGAAGAGTTCATGAAGCCTTTGCAATCGGTGATAAGTAGCTTGTCACTACGTACTGCTATTGGTTATACTGGGAATATCAATAAGTCGGTTTACCCTCAACTTGTGATGGACTACCTGACTAGTTTCCG